>JBAWWQ010000030.1:0-10914 GCA_037146655.1 Chlamydiota bacterium
TTTTTTTTAAAAACACATACAGAATCTCACGCTTTCCCCATGTGTGTTCTTTTAATCCACCAAAGCCTTTTTCTTTTTACCTTTACCGATCAGTTAAGACCCCACCTTCATGAAACTTTAAAAAGTTTAAGCCATAACCACAAACTTAAACTCCTCATGATTACAGGTGATCACGAACAAAGTGCTCGCCTTGTTGCTAAAAAAGCGGCTATTAGTGATGTATATTTTGATCTACGTCCTGAAGATAAACTCCGTATTATTTCAAACCTTTCAGAAAACTCTTGCCTTGCCATGGTAGGTGACGGAATCAATGACGCCCCAGCTCTTGCAAGAGCAACTGTCGGCATATCCATGGGACAAATCGGTAGTGATACAGCTATTGATGCTTCTGATATTGTGCTGCTTAAAGATGACTTAAGCCTGATTGAATGGACCTATAAAAAAGCAAAAGACACCATGCATATTGTACGAGAAAATCTTACTCTTGCTCTTTGTGTTATTTTACTTGCCACAACTCCTGCCCTTTTAGGTCTGATTCCTCTTTGGTTAGCTGTTATATTACATGAGGGTGGCACCGTTATTGTAGGATTAAATAGTCTACGTCTTTTAAAAAAATAACTTAATCCGTATTGTGTAATTTAAGGAAACTCCCCTTTAAGGAGGAAATTCCTCAAAGTATTTAAAAACAACGGATTATAGATGAACCTACCAGAAAAGTGCGGTAAATTAAATCATGAAGAACTTTCTAATGCGATGAAGCTAGAAAGCCAATCATTCAAAAAGCACTATGATTGGATAGAAAAGCACCTGCCCTTAAATTTTTTTGATGCCATCTCTCATGACGAGCTCATGTTGATAGTTCATCATTTAAGTAGTTTTCATCTTACCCACTATTTTTCACAGATCCATTTTAAAAATCATGCAATTATTTTATGTTTAAATGAAGCTGATGCAGACATCAAGATTCTAAAACTTTTTAATCTTCGCGATATCAAAAGCTACGAGACCTACCTTTCTAACACTCCTTCTGATGATCTTTCTACACATCTGCGTATTACTATTATCTATTTTACAGAAATTTTAGAAACACCGACTAATCAAATCTTTGCAGAAACCGAACAAAAAAACTTATTTAATCTTATAAAAAAAGAACATCCTGAAATTTGCTTTGAAACTTTTTCTTCTTTATTAAAAGATATGAGTTTTAAATTCTTACACTCTCTTCCTGAAGATAGAATTCCTATCCTTCTTGATTTGTTTTTACGTGCTCAAACAAGAGACCACTGTCAATATGCAATTCACTATGATAAAGAGTGGCAAAGTACTAAAGAGAGCACTTCATCTGTTCAACTGATTTTAGCATGGAAAAATGTCCCAAAATATAGGTTTCTCTATCGCCTTGCAAAAATGGTCTACAGACACAAACTCTCTTTAAATAAAGTCCATATTACCTGCGTAAATCCTTACTCTAAAAACTCTATCTTACTTATGTCCCTAGGTTTACATGGTATCCATGGCAAAAGTGCTGAAGAAGAGGCAAACTTAGAGGATTTCTTAAAAGAGCTAACAACTTTAAATTATTTCAATGATTTAGATCAGGTAGAACCAACCTTTGTAGATACTGGTTTAATTACAGGTAACCAAGGCAATCTTCTTCGCTGCTTGATCAATTTTATTCATCAAACACTTGTACATGCAGACCCTTACCTCTACTGTTTAGCAAATATTGAAGAAGCATTCTGCCGCCATCCAGAACTAACTTGCAGATTTTTTAAAATTTTTGAATACAAATTTCATCCATTACACCATGATTTATCCCTATTTCAAAAAGAAAGAAATCTCTTTGTTGATCAAGTTCAAATACTCGATACTGGTCATGAAACAAATGACACACGAAGAAAAAATATTTTTAAACAAGCGATTAACTGGGCTGATCACTGTTTAAAAACCAACTACTATAGAGATAATAAAAGTGCCTTTTCTTTTAGGATGGATCCTACCTATCTCACCTATCTACCCTACGATTATGTAGAAAAATTCCCTGAAATACCCTACGGGATTTTCTACATCCAAGGTAGACGTTTTATCGGCTTTCATATCCGCTTTAAAGACCTTTCTCGTGGTGGTCTTAGAACAATTATTCCTAAAAAATTGGAGCAAATGGTTGTTGAACGCAATCAGTTATTTGCAGAGTGTTATAACCTAGCTTATACACAACAGAAAAAAAATAAAGACATCCCAGAAGGTGGTGCTAAAGCTGTTATTTTACTTGAACCTTTTGAAGAGCTTCAATTTGAAAGTGCTATCTATAGCCAAGAGCTGTCAGCCTCTTCTTTTAAAGAAGATGTGATTAAAGAAAAGCTTCAAAAATATAATGCTGAGCAAAAATTAGAATATCTCTATCAAAGCCAAAGAGCCTATGTTCATAGCTTAATCACCCTAACTAATTACTCTGAAGATAAGGCTTTAAGAGCAAAAAATATTGTGGACTACTATGGCAGACCAGAATATATCTACTTAGGCCCCGATGAAAACATGTATAACGACATGCTTGAATGGATTGCTGCTTATAGCAAAAGATGCCACTACCCCCTAGGAAAGGCCTTTATTTCTAGTAAACCCTCTTGTGGAATCAACCACAAAGAATATGGTGTCACATCACTTGGGGTCAATGTTTACATGCAAGAGGTGCTTAAGTACTTAGACATCGATCCAGAGGTGCAGCCCTTTACAATAAAAATGACAGGAGGACCAGATGGTGATGTTGCTGGCAATCAAATTTTAAATCTGTATCACCACTTCCCCAAAACCGCTAAGCTCCTAGCTTTAATTGATGGATCAGGAACTATTTATGAACCACAAGGTTTAAATCTCAAAGTCCTAGCTGAACTTTTTGAGCAAGGCAAGCCAATAGCTAACTACCCTCCTAGTTTATTAACCTCTGGTGGTTATCTTCTTGATGTAAGTCGAAAAAAAGAAGAAACAGCCTACTCTCAAAAAACACTATGTTGGAAAAATAATGATGGGACCTTATGTGAAGAATGGCTATCTGGAAGTGAGATGAATCAACTACTTCGCCATAATGTTCATCAAACTATAGCTGACATCTTCATCCCAGCAGGAGGTCGTCCTAGAACCTTAAATCTTACCAACTACAAAGACTTTTTAGACCCATCTGGTCGTCCTACTTCTAAAGCTATTGTTGAAGGAGCCAATCTTTATCTAACGCAAGATGCTAGGAGAGAGCTTGAAAAATTAGGTGTTCTTATTATTAAAGATAGCTCAGCCAATAAAGGTGGCGTTATCTGCTCTTCTTTAGAAGTTTTAGCAAGTTTAACCATGACAGAAGAAGAGTTTATTACAAACAAACCAAAACTCATGAAAGATATTCTGCATTTTATCAAACAAAGAGCCCACGATGAAGCTCTTTTACTTTTAAACGCTTATGCAGAAACTGGGGATTTTTTAACAAATCTCTCGGAAAAAGTCTCTGAAAAAATTAATAGATTCACCTACGAACTTCTCGATTTTTTAACCACGCAAACACTTTCACATGATCCTAAAGACCCCCTCATGCAATGCCTTCTTAATTACTGCCCAAGGTTTATTAGAGAAAATTACCAAGCTCAAATCCTTAAAAACATCCCAGAACCTCACCAAAAGGCCATTATAGCCTGCTATATAGCCTGTAAACTTGTCTATAACAGAGGCTTAAGCTGGTCCCCCTCTATTATAGATATCCTTCCCCTTATAGCCCAAGATATCAACATCTTAGACCCGGATATCGATGATGACCTCTTAAAAGACTGAAAGTAAGTAGTTTAAGAGATTTATTCAAAATTATCAATAAGTTTTTATATAAATAAATTTGATAATTTGAATTGATTTAAAGATTTAATTAAAATAAAATCATAGCTTAATTAATAAAAAGTTTAAGCTTATGAGTAATTCCATACAACAGTATATTAACTACCAAGCCGGTGTTCTAACACATGCTTGTAATGAAAAAATCGACAGATTAACTTTTCGTGCAGCAGAAAACCCCTTATCAGCTCATAGATTAGTCAATGCTCTTTCAGCCATAGCTGAATCTTTTTTTAAAGACCCTGAAAATTTTCTGTTTCATCCAACTCTTACAACAGATCTACAAGGTGATAATCTAAGCGATGATATAATAGAACTGTTAGATATATTAAAAGGTACTTCAGAGTTGTATCCTATACCCTTGCTTACATTTGATGGAGCTGGAGAGGTATCTGGTGTTATTAGTATTCCTGATCAAGCTGCTATAAGAGCTACCGTTTGCATAAATGTAGCTACAAAAATCAACACTACCATACAAGAGCTTACTCATCAGAGAGAATCCCTCGCACAACAGGCTAGATCTATCCAAGAAGCCACCACAACCGTTAACAGCCAAAGAGTGGAACTTCAACCTAGAATAGATGCTATGCGTATTAAACAAGAGCTTCGTTTAAGCAAAGCAGGCTGTATTGAGCTTGTTACAGAAAATGGTATGGAATTAGAAAATTTGAATCCTGTTTTTCAAAATGATAAAGATATCGTTTTGGCAGCAGTTAGGCAAAATGGTAGAGCCCTAGAGTTTGTTCATCCTCGCTTAAGAAACGATACCCAA
This sequence comes from Chlamydiota bacterium, assembly GCA_037146655.1. Taxonomy (GTDB): domain Bacteria; phylum Chlamydiota; class Chlamydiia; order Chlamydiales; genus JBAWWQ01. The sequence goes on from JBAWWQ010000030.1 coordinate 4,637, forward strand.
GTCGTTTCCGAAGCTATTAACAATACAGAGCATGCTTTAGAATTTGCAGGCGATAATTTCAGAAACAATCGAGAACAAGTACTCAGCTTAATCCGACAAAATGAGCTGGCAATAGGGTTTGGAAATGATGAACTTGTAGAAGATCGAGCCTTTATTTTAGACGCCTTAAGAGCAAACGGGCTGGTTTTACAACTCTTAGATGAAACTTTAAGAAATGACGAGGAAATAGTTATAACAGCTATTTCAACAAACCCAACTGCCCTACAATTTGCAAGTGATGCACTAAAAAATCATGACGATTTTTTCCTGCATATTATCCAAACAGACTATCGGTTTTTAGAGTTTGCAGGTGATAGGCTAAAACATGATAAAGCATTTTTCTATGAAGCTATTATAATACATCCCGATGCTTTGTTTTTCGCAAGCAATACAATAAAAAACGATCGCGAGTTCCTCTTGAAATTTTTTAAGATAAATAGTTTTTACACCTGCTTATTAAAATATGCAGATCATACAGTAAAAAACGATGTTATGTTCATGCTAAAAACTGTCCAGATAAATATTGATTCTTTACTACATTTAAGTGATGAACTCAAAAATAGCAGTGAATTTTTTCTAAAAGCTCTTAGCGTTTCTAATTGCTCTTTATTATATGCAAGTAATGAACTCAAAAACAATAAAACCTTTTTTCTAGAGGCTATTGAAATCGATGATACAATTTTAATCAATGTAGGTGCTGCACTTAAGAATGATAGAGAACTGTTTTTAAAAGCCCTTAAACTAAATCCTACCAAGCTTTCTTTACTACATCACGCAGGCATAGAACTAAAAAATGATAAAACCTTCTTTCAAAAAGCGATTAAGATCAATTATCGCGCTTTAGAATTTGCAAGCGCTGATCTACGAAGACAATTTAAATAAGTGCTAGCCATTTAAAATAAAATATGCGATATGAAGATGATTTAACCACCTAGGTTTAAATCGTATGGTAAAACGCTTTCCAGCCAAATTACTCGTTTTCTTTACAGCTGTCTCTTGTTTAATCACCCTTTTTCTTGTGTTTTTTATCAATCACAACATGAGTCCAGCCCCTATACCTCTTTATACAGAAGGACAACCAACAATTGGTTCTCCTAAAGCAAAAGTACATGTCGTTGTTTTTGAAGATCCTAAATGCAACGATTGCATCCTCTACAACACTCAAAATTACATAAAACTTTATAACACCTATATCGAGCCAGGACTTATACTCTACACAGTGTACCTTGTAGCCGATCTACCAAACTCCCTTTTAATAAATAAGTTTTTGCTATGCGCTGCTAAGCAATCCCCTGAATCATTTTTTACTTTATTACATCGTTATTATGCCAATCCTCCATTAGCCGCTACAGACAAAGAACTATCTAAAGAACTTTTAAATCTAGCAAAACAACCTGGAACTCCTTTAATAATTAAGTCACTAACCTCTTGCATGTCTTCAAAAACAATAGAAAATCAAGTAAATGCAAATACAGACTATGCACGAATGATTATGGGCGGGACAATTAGTACACCCAGAGTGTTTGTCAATGGACTTCAATTAAATAATCCTTCCTACAAGGAATTAACAACTCTTATTGAAAAAGAATTAAAAAAATGAACAGCAAAAAACTCTATTTATACCTAGCTTGGCTTCTCTCTTGCATAAGTCTTGTTGTAAGCTTATATTTTAGTGAAGTTAAACATATCCACCCCTGCACCCTATGCTGGTATCAAAGAATAGCAATTTTCCCCTTAGTGATTCTTCTAGGTATCGCTCTATATCAAGAATTTTTAGGAATTTTTTCTTATGTAATAGCTTTCCCATTTCTCAGTGCTATCTTTAGTGGATGGCAAATTGCGATGCAAGAATTTCCAAATCTTCACCTTAGAGCTAACTGCGCTCCAGAAATCAGCTGCGCTACTAAATACGTAATCGCAGCAGGAATATCTCTTCCTATGTTAACTTTTGGATACAGTTGCATAATGATTATTTTGCTTTTTTTAAGTAGACTTAAGCCAAATTCAACGCTCTAAACCTTTCTTCATTTTGCTTATTAGCATAGGATTCTAACATCCAAAATAAAAGCTTCTCAATATCTTGTACTAAAGAATATGTAGCAAAAAACAATCCAGCCCAAGCGAGTTGAGAGGCAAACCTTTGCGGGATTTCAGATAATAAAACAGCAAAAACACCTTTCAATAGTACATCGTTAGAAACTGCCTTGGCAATATAGGCGACCTTCTGATCTTCAGTAAACGCTGCTAAAAGATCTGACTGAAGCTTAATCTGCTTCACTAAATGCAAATCCCCTATTTTAGGCTCTGTAGAAATGATAGCCGCAATAGCTCCAGCTCCCATAACAGAAAGACCAAGACCTAAACCTAACGTATAAATAGAGGGAATCATGACTAGCGCTACTAAGGTGACTTTTTTAATCCCTTCTAAAAGAGCCTGTAGTACAAGGGCACGATCACAAGTATGTTGTGCAATAGGCCTAGTGAAGCTACCTTGAGGAATCCTCTCTTTATAATAGTCCTTATTAAAAAAGACCCCTTGTTCATAAAAAGGATTATCTCTAACAAGTTCACCTATAGTCGCCATAACCCCTCCTTTTTATTTGGGGAATTTAAGTGGGCTAGTATATCAAAAACAACAAAAACCCATCAAGAGTATACTTTTTTTAATAACTTTATTTTTAAAGACTTATAAAAATTTTATCAAACAACTCAGCAATCTACAACCTTGAGTGCTAAATTTCTTGCATCTACATAAGGAGTTTGCTATACTTAAGTTTTAAAATTAGCAAACAACAATTAAAAGCGCTAACAAGCAATGGTTGCCTCCGTGAAAAAACAAGACAAAGAAAATCTTATCTTATTTGGCCTCATAGAGTTATATATAAAAAACGGCAAGCCTATTGGGTCAAATACACTCAAAGAAAGTGGATTTAACCATTTAAGCTCCGCCACGATCCGGAACTATTTTTTCAAATTAGAAGAAAGTGGCTATCTAACGCAGCAACATTCCTCAGGGGGGAGATTACCGACTGATTTAGCCTATAAATTTTATATCGACTATCCATCTAATAAAGAATACTACAGCAGGGCTAAGAAGAAAAAATTAGAGAAAGATTTATTTTTTGAAAACAAGGAAGTTATCTCTTATTTTCATCAAATTATTAATACTTTATCTGAAACAACTGGATGTGCTATTTTTATTTCTACACCCAGGTTTGATCAAGATTTTATTGCCGATATTAAACTACTAGCTCTAGACAACCACCGCCTTTTATGCATTGTTCTTACAAGTTTTGGGATGGTGCATACAGAAATTTTTTATACATCTAGCAAAGCTAGTAATTTTTCTGTAAAAAGACTAGAATCTTATCTTTATTTTTTAAGGACAGGACTAGACAAACCATCGCTAAGCGAAGAGGAGCTCCGTTTAGCTGACCATCTCTATCATGAAATTATGCTCAGACATATCGTAAGCCACTCTACTTTTATTTACGATGACATCTACAAAACAGGATTTAGTACACTTTTACAATATCCAGAGATGCAAGATACGACTACTTTAGCTAACACACTCTCTTTATTTGAAAACCCCCATTGCATGCACAAGCTTTGTGAAGAAACCTGCGAGGAAAATCATTTAAAAATATGGGTAGGACAAGATTTGCAAAACTATACCCCTGCAATAACTGACTGCGCTATCCTTACAATGCCTTATGCGATTCGAGAAAAACCCGTTGGAGCAATCGGCTTGCTAGGTCCAACAAGACTCCCTTACAAGCAGTTAATAGAAATTTTGAAAACTACCTCAGAAATTATTACGACAACCTTAACAACTTTACTGTTTAAACATCATATGACCTACCGTACAGCTCAATATAAAGGGATTGACTGCAAAGATAATCCCACATATTTAGCCCCTAAGGAAAAGTTATTATTAGATGATCATTCCAACCCAACCACAAAGGAAAACTCATGAACAATACATCCGAAAATGAACCTTCTCCAAAAGAGCATGAAGAATCCACTCTTCATGAACAAGTTGTCCCTACAGATGAGATAACCAAACTGCAAGAAGAGATTCATCTACAAAAAGAAAAGTACTTAAGGAGTTTAGCTGAACTTGAAAACACAAAAAAACGTCTACAAAAAGAACGTCAAGAAATGACAAAATTTGCTGTAGAAAATGTGATTGTAGATTTCTTAAATCCCTTAGACAACTTAGAAAAAGCTTTAAGTTTTACAGATCAAATGTCTGATGAAACACGCAATTGGGCTATAGGGTTTAAAATGATTTTAACACAGCTACAAGATGTCCTTTCCGAACATCATATTTATGCATTTGAAGCCAAAGGTGAAACGTTTAATCCCCACCTTCATGAAGCAGTCTCTATAGAAGAAACAGATGCATTTCCTGAAGGTACTATTTTAGAACAATTTTCAAAAGGGTATAAATCTTCTGAAAGGACGCTAAGGCCTGCGCGCGTAAAAGTCGCAAAAAAGCCCAAAGTAGAGGCTATAGAGCCCCAAGAAGAACCCTCCAATCCATTACAAAATTAATTAAAAAAATATTTTTCAAGGAGAACTCGTATGAGCGAAAAAAAAGATAAAGGTAAAATTATAGGAATAGACTTAGGAACCACCAATTCATGTATTGCAATTATGGAAGGTGGGACAGCTAAGGTGATAGCTAATGCAGAAGGAACACGTACAACACCCTCTGTTGTTGCTTTTAAAGGCAAAGAAAGATTAGTGGGTATTCCAGCAAAAAGACAAGCTGTAACAAACCCAGAAAAAACACTTTCTTCAACAAAGAGATTTATTGGTAGAAAATACTCAGAAGTAGAATCTGAAGCTAAAATGGTTTCTTATAAAGTCAAACCAAACTCCAATGGGGATGCAGTTTTTGAAGTAGACGATAAAGCTGTAACACCTGAAGAAATTGCAGCACAAATTCTTATCAAAATGAAAGAAACAGCTGAAGCTTATCTAGGTGAGAAAATCACTCAAGCTGTAATTACAGTTCCAGCTTATTTTAACGATTCTCAAAGGCAATCTACAAAAGATGCGGGACGTATTGCAGGTCTTGATGTAAAAAGAATCATCCCTGAACCTACAGCGGCTGCTTTAGCTTATGGTTTAGATAAACAAGGCGATAGAAAAATTGCTGTGTTTGACCTCGGCGGAGGAACGTTTGATATCTCTATCTTAGAAATTGGTGATGGCGTGTTTGAAGTGTTATCCACTAATGGTGATACTCACTTAGGTGGTGATGACTTTGATAATGCAATTATTCATTGGATTTTAGATGAGTTCAAAAAAGAGCATGGAACAGACCTATCTAAAGATAAAATGGCTTTGCAACGTCTTAAAGATGCTGCTGAAAAGGCTAAGATCGAACTGTCTGGAACAACTCAGACAGAGATCAACCAACCTTTTATCACAATGGATGCAAGTGGTCCAAAACATTTGCAACTCACACTAACAAGATCAAAACTTGAAAGTCTAGTAGAAGGTTTAATTGCACGCTGCGTGAGCCCATGTGAAAAAGCTTTAAAAGATTCTCGTCTATCTAAAGAGCAAATTGATGATGTGGTATTAGTTGGTGGTATGTCTAGAATGCCAGCTGTTCAGCAAAAAGTAAAAGAGATCTTTGGTAAAGAACCTCATCAAGGTGTAAACCCCGATGAAGTTGTTGCCTTAGGTGCTGCTATTCAAGGTGGAGTATTAACAGGAGAAGTCAAAGATGTTCTTCTGCTTGATGTAATCCCTCTAACACTTGGAATCGAGACTTACGGCGGAGTATTAACCCCACTAGTAGAAAGAAACACAACGATTCCTACACAGAAAAAACAAGTGTTCTCAACAGCTTCTGATAACCAACCAGCTGTAACTATTGTTGTTTTACAAGGTGAACGTAAAATGGCAAAAGACAACAAAGAAATTGGTCGTTTTGATCTATCTGATATTCCTCCAGCACCAAGAGGCCAGCCTCAAATTGAAGTGGCTTTTGATATCGATGCTGACGGTATTTTACATGTGTCTGCAAAAGAGCTGACAACAGGTAAAGAACAGAAGATCAAAATTGAAGCTAAATCTGGTTTAACAGACCATGAGATCAAACGCATGCTTAAAGATGCAGAAGATCATTCTGATGAAGATCGCATACGTAAAGAAGAAATCGATACGAAAAACGAAGCTGATGCATTAGTCTTTAGATCTGAAAAGTCTTTAAAAGAATA
>JBAWWQ010000031.1:0-10856 GCA_037146655.1 Chlamydiota bacterium
AGTAGATCCTGGGCTAGATGGATCAGATAAAGAGCGTATCCAAAGAGTAGCATTTCCTAGGCCGTCAAAACCTACGACGTAGATATTTTGTGTAGATAGAGCGATACTATAAGCAAAACTATTTCCGGAGTTGTCTAATGTGATAGTAGATCCTGGGCTAGATGGATCAGATAAAGAGCGTATCCAAAGAGTAGCATTTTCTAGGCCGTCAAAACCTACGACGTAGATATTTTGTGTAGATAGAGCGACACTATTAGCATGGCTGTCTGGATTAGATAATGAAATAGGTGCGCTTACATTAGAGGGATTAGACAAAGGAGATATCCAAAGTGTTGCATACGTAGGGGCATTATCTTTATCCCCTATTATATAGACGTTTGTTGTGGAAAGGGCAATTTTACTAAAGTACTGTTCACTAAGCGGTCCAATTGCAAGAGTAACATTGGAGAGGTTGGATAAAGGTGTCGTCCATAAAATGGCCCCACCTCCTTGAGTAGTTCCATCCATATAGGCTGTATTGGAAGAGATAGCGACGCTATTTATACCATAGCTATTATACGAAGTTAGTTGTATAGGGCTCGCTGCAAGGGTGAAATCTTGAAGCGATACAGACCAAAGGCTTGGGTAAAAAATAGTTGGATCATCAGGGTCTCCATTAATACGTCCAACAATATAGGCCGTTGTTGACGAAAGTGCGATATCTTCAGCGGTACTTATTAAGGGGTCTAATAGCAGTGTTTTTTTCCCAAGGTAGGGATTGTTAAGTGGTATAGCCCAAGCAACAGCTTGTTGATCTACCTCGCCTACGATATAGGCATTGTTTGCCCTTAAGGAATTCAGAGGAGAAAAAACACTTAACACAAAGAAAAAACAGATCAAAATATAGGACATTTGGTTACCAAAGATAGTTTTTTTTATGTGTGTGATATAGCAATAGGTGGAAGAAGTCAAATGTTTTTAAGAAGTTTTGCATAAAAAAATCTACATGATGCTATGGTTTTTTAATCGATAGAATTTACATGATTTTTTTTATTATGATCAAAAAGCAATTTAAGCAACTAGTGCTTCTATGTGGATATAGTGTTTTAGTGATGGCTCTTTGTAGTGGGTGTTCCAATCCTCCGTATCAAGGTCCTGATTTACTTGGAGCTGATGAATTTGTATTGGACTCTTATAAAATTAAGCAGGGTAAATTTTCTATTTTAGAGATGGAGGGGCAGCCATCGCAAGAGCTTTCTAGAAAACTATTACAAGAATATCCTGACGTGATAGAAAATGGGGACGTGCTCAATATTGCAATTTATCATCCATCAAGACGTGATATTACAGAAGCTGTTCAAGCGATTGGTCAACATATTGGATTTAAAATTTGTGGTGGAAGCATTGTTTTACCAGATCTTGGCCCTATTACATTAGAGGGATTAACGCTGCAAGAAGCAAGAGATGTTATTCATGCAGCGTATACTAGACACATTGAAGATGTCGAAGTGTTTTTATCTTATAAAGATCGATTAGAAAAACGGGTAGAGTTTGTAGGAGAGGTCCTTTGTTCTAGTGTGACTGTAGATGGGAAAACAAGGCTCTTTGATGTTTTAGCCAAAGCAAAATTATCTCCTGAAGCAAATCTTTTTAAAAGCTACGTAGTAAGGCAGCAAAAATTATTGCCTGTTGATATGCATAAACTTGTTAAAGAAGGTGATATGTCACAAAATATTGTGATGCAAGGAGGGGATAAAATTTATATTGCTCAAGCATCTTCTTCAACAGTGATGATGATGGGAGAGCTTACTCAAAGGGGTCTTGTTAATCTACCCAATGGGTACCTTTCTTTAAGAGAAGCACTAGCTAAAGCGGGAGGGATTCCTTTTACTGGGGACAGAGCTTATATTCAAGTTATTCGTGGTAATATTCTAAAACCAAAAATCTATACACTGCATTGGAAACACATCATTCACTTACCTACAGATAGCATGCTCCTTATGCCCGGGGATATTGTTTATGTAGCAGCAACACCAATTACTGAATGGAATAGATTTGTAAGTCAGCTTTTTCCAAGTTTTACAGCAATTGATTTGTTTTCAAAGAATTTAGGGGGAATTATTTTATGATAAAAAAAGAACTTCAATTTCTCCATTATGCAGATGTAAAACGCTATTTAAAAAAACGACGCAAAAGATGGGGGTTCATTTCGTTGTTTGGAGCGTCTATGGGTCTTTTTTTTGCTTTAGCAAAAGAGCCTCAGTATATGTTAGAAGCTACATTTAAAGAAGCTGCGATGCCAACTGATACTACATCTAGTCATTTGCTTAAAACGCTTTTTAAAACACCAGGAAGTCTTGATTTGGGAACGCCAGCACTTACTGTGATGAGATCTCGACAGTTTTTAAAAAAAGTCATAGAGAAAAGTGGGATACAAGCAGAGGTTGTTCCAGCCTCACTTTATGAAAAAGTTATAAAAAAAATTCAGAAAAAACAAGATCTCTCTTTTTTGAGAGTGGCCTTTTGTAAATATAGTGGCGTGGAGCGCAAAAGGTTTTATGTTGAGCTTTTGGAAAATGAATTTTTAAAGATAGTCTCTTTAGATGGCAATTTAAGCTTAACTCACCATTACTCACAGCCGTTATTTTTGCAAGATGCTGAAGTTGTATTGAGTATAGACTTTAATCAATTGGTTTGTGGGAAGAAATTTTTGCTTGAGATTTATCCTATGCAAAAGGTGCTGGAGCAGATGACAAAAAAGCTTAAGTTAAAACTTGCAAAAGGGGATTCTAGTTTAATAGAGCTGGCCTATCAAGATAAAGACCCTTATCGAGGTGTCTTTTTTTTAAATAGTATTATGCAAGCATACAAACACTACCTTGTAGAAGAAAATGAAAGGATTGCTCAGGCGCAGCTTATATATTTAAGTAAAAGACAAAATGAAATAGCTACTCGATTGGATGAGACGCTGCAAGAGCATGTCAAATATTTAAAGGAAACTCTTGGAGAAAAGGGCTTCATGAGTTTGCATCAGGAACTTGAGATTGTAGAAAACAAGAAAAAAAAGCATCAGCAACGACTTATGGAAATCGATTTAGATATCGATAAATTATCACGCGTTAAAAAACACAAACTCTTTGCCTGCCATGAGCAGGCTCTTGGGCAAGAAGCACTTTCTTATCAGCAGCGGCTACTTGGATTAAAACAGCAAAAAGATACACTCGATTTAGGAAAGCTCATGAGGCTCTCTGATCGTACACCGTCTTATCCAAAATTTTCTATTAAGCATTTAAACATTCAGCCAACATATATGTCTAGACACCTTATGGAAGGAAAAGAGAGAGAGTTCTGTCCTTTGCCAGTTATCTCTAGTCTTAAAAGTAAGCTACGTGGATTGTATCAAAACCAAGAAACAGTATTTGCATCTGAAGTGGCATTCTATCCTTTAAAAGAACAAAAAAGAGTCAAAGAGTTAAAGCGTCAACTCGCTAAAGAGCTAAATAACCAACTAGAAAAAGAACCGCTTTTGCATTTGTTACATCTTCTTGATGTAAAAGAAGGGATGTTAAAGTATCAATTAGAAGATGAGAGGATAATACCTGTAGAGTTTCAGGGGATTGATTTAGCTACTACAAAAAGGTTGCATGAAAATTACACGCATGAACTGGATGTCTTTGAAAAACAGGCAACTGAGTGTAGTGAAGCTTTAAAGAAAATACAAGAAGAGTGCTTTGAACCTTCTGGTTTAATTGCTTTTACACAAGATAGTCTTAGTCAAGAACTTGTTAAAGATATGATGCAGAAATTTGGGGCCGTTAAACAGCAAAAGTATTTTAGTGATAAAGATAGGATACGTTTAAAGCAAGAGCTTGATAGTAAAAAGCAAGAGTTGCAAGCGCATCTTATGCAAAAAAAACAGTTAGCAGAGCAGTATAGAGTTGGATGTGAGCATAAATTAGTGCTTTTGCAACAAGTGATGTCAAACTTGATTAATCAGGAAATTGTCATCGTAGAAAAACAGATGGAGCAGATTTTACAAGAGAGACTCCATGTCTTGAAGGCTGAAAAGCATTATGTGGATGAGGAGTTAGACAAGCTTCAACAGCAGATGCAAGGTATCCCGCAAAAATGGCTTATAGAGAATAAGCTTCAACTACAGTCGGATATGAATGTGAGTATTATGGAAGCGATGGTACAGCTTGTTGAATCAAAAAATATTGAACATCATTTAGTGCAAGTAGAATCAAAAGCGATGGATGAAGCTTATGTTCCTCTTAAGCCAGTATCGACAAGTCTCTTATTAGGAGGAGTTCTTGGCGGATTTTTAACACTTGTTTTCTTTATAGGGATAAGCCTTTTTATTAAAGTGTATAAAGGATTTCCCCTTTCTTTAGAGGGTATGTGCTATAGAGGGTTTAAAGGAGCAGGAGTGTTTTCAAAACACTTAACTTATTTAGATGGGCTATCGTTGCAAGATCTAGAGGTGCTGCGTAAACAGATAGACTTTATAGCCCCACTAAATCATAAATGCATAGGAGTCATTTTAAATAACCAGATAGATTATATACATTTACTTATAGAACTTTTAGCATTGTCTGGGAAAAAAGGTGTGATCGCTGAGTATGAGTCTTCTCGTTATAGTGTTGAATCTTTAAGTAAATTAGAGTTTGAGTCTTTTCTTTTAGAGCTTCAAAAAGACTATGATAAAGTGTTTCTTGTTAGTAAGTGTAGTCTTAATACAAGTGAAGCTTATAAATTAAGGGGTTTTTGTCAATCGCTTCTAATAACTCTTGATGAAGAAAGTATAGAGACTTTATATCCCTATATAGAGTGGGAAAATGAAAAAAAAGAACCAGCTATTATGTATGTAAGCTTTTAAAAAAGGGAAAAATGAGAAAAAGTGCACTTGTTACAGGGGGAGCTGGATTTTTAGGTGTGAATTTATGCAAGACACTCTTGGCTCTTGATTATACTGTTATTTGTGTTGATAACTTTTGTACAGGTTCTAAAAAAAACATAGAAGAATTGCTTGAGATCGAGGCCTTTTCTTGTATTGAGCATGATGTCATTGATCCTCTTCATATAGAGGTAGAGGAGATTTTTAATTTTGCATGTCCAGCTTCTCCTAAAAATTATCAAAAAGATCCGCTGCATACAATTCGAACAAGTGTATTAGGTTCTTGGAATCTTTTAGAGCTAGCTAAAAAAACAGGAGCTAAAATTTTTCAGGCCTCTACAAGTGAGATTTATGGAGATCCTACGATGCATCCTCAAACAGAAGCTTATTTTGGTTCAGTTAACCCAATTGGCAAGAGAGCTTGTTATGATGAGGGAAAGCGGATGGCGGAGACTTTGTTTTTTGAATATCATAGGCTTTATAAAGTTCCCATGTGTGTTGCGAGAATTTTTAATACATATGGACCAGGTATGCAACCAAATGATGGACGAGTGATCTCTAATTTTATTATGCAAGCTTTAAGAAATCAGCCTATAACCCTTTATGGGGATGGATTGCAAACGCGTTCATTTTGTTATGTGGATGACCTTATCAAGGGGGTTGTTTATTTCATGCAGCATCGAGCTTGTGTAGGGCCTATGAACCTTGGTAATCCTCAAGAGATTACAATGCTCGAGCTTGCTAGAGTGGTTATTGAATTGACAGATTCAAAGTCTTCTATAATTTATCAATCCTTACCAGAAGATGACCCACGTCAAAGAAATCCCAGTATTGATTTAGCTATAGAAAAACTTTCTTGGCATCCAACTGTTTCTTTAGAAGAGGGTCTTTTAAAAACCATTCATTATTTCAGAAAGTTTTTGTAATGCAAAATTTATTTTTTTAAAATAGATGAGCTCTTTTTAATAGATCGCCATTTATTAACGATCTCTCCAGCTAAAGGAGCAGCTTCTTTTCCAAAGTCTCCAAATTTCAAATAGACAACAACAACAAGTTCTGGAATATCTTCATGAGTTTTTGCAATAGGAGCATTTTCACTATGGGGTGTAAATGAGATTCCACCAAACCAGATATCTGTGCAAAGAATAGAGGGGCATTCTCTATCTAATGTAGGGTGATAGGCAATTTCTGCGGTAGAAGTTTTTCCAGCCAATTGATGCTTAAGATTGAGATAATTTCTCATAGCTTGAGTATGGCTATAAAGATAGCGAATTAATTCTGCTCTTGCAGCGCCACGTGGAGAGGATACTACGCTGTGAAGTCCTTGCAATAAATAGTCCCTGATGTTTGGAGGAAGAAAGAGTTGTCTGTGAAAGGTTTTTTCAAATATCTGGATGTCGTGATCTTTAGGTTTTTCATGATCTTGTATAAAAAAGGGGAAGAAGATCCCTACACGATTTAGGTAGTCTTTATAGGGGTAGTCTGTAGCTGCAAAAGGGATTGAATCTCGATCTTTTGTGCATGTTATAGATTGAATAACTTGAGGTTTTAATACTTCACCACCATTTGCAAGAGAGGATAGCATTACGGCTGTTTGTAGAGGGGTGACAATCAAAGAATGTTGACCGATTGCAAAAGCATAAAGGCCAGAGCGATTTTCTTGTAAATCTTTAGGAAGTACTCCAGGTATTTCACCCGGTAGATCAATACCTGTTTTGTTTCCAAAACCAAATTTTAAGCTAGCAAGAGTCAGATCGTTTGGATCTTGAATAATATCACTTGCTAAAAGAGAAAAGTAGATGTTACTGGAACGTTCAAAGGCTTTCATGAAATCAATTTTGCCTAAAGAAGTATGAGTACGAGGTAGGATACCACCTTTATACCGCCTTGTAATTTTAGAACCATCTTCATGAAATCCCAATACTACGCCTTGAGAGGCGCTTGTTTTGGGTTGAATTTCATCAATAATTGTAAGGGGGTTTAAATCTTTTTGATTCACATAAGAGGGTTTTTCACAAGACTGTCGGATAGCTTCATAGGCTGTAATGATTTTAAAAATAGAGCCTAATGGGGTGGATTGTCTAAAGGCGAAAGATCTTCCATATCCATAACCATTTGTTGGATAAAAGGCTCCAGCTAAATCTTTTTCTGTTTGACTCCCTTTTTTTGTTTTTATTTGAGGATAAAACCCAAAGAGTTTTTGAGACAGATCTTGGTAGCGACGCATTGTAGTCAAATAGGGTAGAGTTAAATGGGGGGGTAGTTTTTTTAATCGATTTTGAAGTGTGTCTAATGCAATTTTAATCGAGCTGTTTTTAGGTTGATCATTGTTTTTATTGAAAGCATCTAAATAGGGAGCTAAACCTGGGTGGGTATTTAAGATTTCTATAGAATTAATTCCTAGCATCAGCTGAATTAATAACCATTTGTTTTCTTGCCAAAATTGTTGAAAATGATTTTTTTCTAGGGTGGCAAGATAGTCTATATAAGGTTTGGGGGAGCGATGGTTTTGTTTTTCTTCTTTTCTTTTTTCTGCCAAATAACTTTTAAAGTGTTCTTCTCTCCATTTTCTAAAGTCATAGAAATGGAAAGAGGATTTAGTGCAGCTGTAGAGCTCGTCATATAAAATGGCAAAAGCCTGGGTGTATTTTCTATAAGTCGATAAGAGTTCTTGAGGAAGGTTTTCTAAAAGCGATTCATTAAAAAGATGAGAGGGGGCGATTAATCTTATAAGATCTAATACTAAGAGTTTATCGTCATTGTGAATCACATTTGCTAAAACTTTATCTAATATAGGTTTTAATTCTTTTAGAAGAGAATCATGCTGATTTAATGCAGTTTGGATAGTGAGTATTTGGCTTGGGTTTGTAGAAAAACAACTGGGGCGATGCCCTGCTGATAGTGGGTAGAGTGAATCAATTAAAGCATGCATATGAGGTTGTTCAGAGATGTCAAGAAGAGTGAGGATTTTTTTTTGGAAAGTCACTGCTGGCTCAAGATGAGATAGTTGATGCAGTGCTTTTTTAGCTTGGCTATGCAGAGATAGTAAACGGTCCAGGTAAACGTCTAAAGAAAGTTTTTTTTCTTCTTTATAAAAGTTGTGATGTGTGAATGAGTAAAGTTCGCGTTCAAGAGGTTTTTTCCCATTCCAAAGATTAGCTAAATGATTTTTGTTTTCTAACCAATGGGCAATATCGTTATTGGAGTAATTTTGAACAAAGTCATTATTATCTATACGTGGATATGAAGCCATGGCGACAATTTCGCCTGTTTGAGGAATCATAGCAACAATAGCGCCACCTTTAATCCATGGAGGAGTAATAAGGTGGTGGTTTTTTCCTGCAGAAGGAAAACGTTGATCTCGAATAGCTTCATTTTCTGCTAAAAGAGCTTCTGCAAATTCTTGCAGTTCGCTAGAAATATTAAGAGTGAGTTTTTCTCCAGGAAGGGGTTTTTTTGAGCCGGGTAGTTCTCGAACTATAGATCCTTTAGTGTTAACTTCGAAATGTTTTTTACCATACACGCCTCGTAAGCTATTTTCAAATTTCGCTTCAATGCCAGTTTTCCCTAAATAATCGTTTAGTTGATACCGTTGATTTTTAAGAAAGTTTAGTCGATTTTTGATCTCCTGAGTGCTTGAAAAGCCTTTAGGCAAAAAAACAACAGCGCTTTGATCATAATCTTGTAGATATTGATCTAGGGATTGAATTTCATGAGCTGTTTTTAAATATTCGTATTCATTAATAGCTCCAACATAGCCGATAATATCGGAGGCTGTTTTTTTTTGTGGGTAATATCTTTTTACTGATTTAAGTGTGCAGATCCCAGGGTGTGTTCTTTCTAGCCCTTTGAGTTTGTAGTAAAGAGATTCTGAGATATTTTCTTTAATGGTAAAGGCAATCGTGGGGAATAAAGCAGCTTTACCGTAAAGAGTATCTTCTATGTCTAAAGGGTCTAAATTTAGCATAGAAGCAAGCTTTAGACAGAGGGTTTTAACGTACTCTTTGCGTGGGTAGGTTTTGATGATAGTGCCGTGAGCATCTTTTTTTCGTTCAATCGTGGGTATGGTTTTTAAAGAGTCATAGCAAACAGAAGCGTCATATTGAATGTGGTTAATTGCAAGGGGAAGATTGAAACGATCATAAATAGTTCCTCTTAATGGTTTTTCCCATTGCGTTTTTTTTTGAGGTTTTTTTGATAGCTGTAAGTAGGTGTCGTATTCGATTACACTAAGATACCACATGCGTATAAGAATTAACAAGAAAGCCAAAAGAATATAAAGCAAGACTCGGTTAGCTTTTGTTGGGATATCGCGAACAGACATAATGTACTTCTACAAAGTTTTTTTCGAATCATATAGGAATAGATTAGAAAAAAGACAAATCTTTTTCTTCTTAAAAAGAAAAAATCAGGAACTTTTCTCTCGTAGAATTTTTGCAAAAAAAATCGGAAATTATTTTTTTATTGAATTTAAAATGAGAAGTATAGTTTGATAGGAAATCATTGAAGTTTTCTTTTTTAGGAGTAGAAAAATGAAAAAACACACACTGCAAATATTAAGATACATTGCGTTGCCATGTGTCTTAAGTTGCTTATCATTAAATGCGGATGATTCTTCAGATGCACAGATGGATTCTGGTATGCAAAATGGAGATAAAAAACATTTCAGAGAAACGTATGAAATGGTGAAGATGAAAGAGATCACACCTAGTGCAGGTACTGCAGTTCAAGGTGGATTAGATGTATATGTACAAGCAGACTACATTTTATGGCATGCTAGCGAAGGCGGACTTGCTTATGTAGATCATGGTGGAATAAATGCTTTTGGTTCTACTGCAACATCTAATAACACACTATCTAAAGGTCAAGTTTTAGCACCTCATTTTAAAACAAGTTCTGGTTTTAAAGTAGGGTTAGGACTAGATTTTAATTATGATGGTTGGGATCTAGGTGCTACTTATACATGGTTGCATTCACATGCAAGCAGTGAATATTCAGCTCCACTTAATGGAACTAACAAAACACTTTTGGGTGGTGCGTTCTTGATCACTGGTGCAACTACAGATTTATTTCTTGATGTAGGATCAGTTAGTGGAAGTGCTGATTGGAAGTTACATTTCAATAACATCGATTTAGAACTTGGAAGAAATTTCTTTGTTAGTCCAAAACTAACTTTAAGACCACATTTTGGTCTAAAAGGAACTTGGCAGACACAAAGATTTAACGTAGCTTACAATCAAGTTGGTACAGCTTTTACATTAGTTAGTCAAGCAAACGCTACAGAAGCCTACACTGCTACTAATGTGCAACATTATTGGGGTCTTGGAGTTAGAACAGGGGTAGACACTTCTTGGATGTTTACAAGAAATTGGAGCCTATTTGGTGATTGGGCAATTGCAGCTCTTTGGGGCCAATTCAAAGACACAAGAGTGGATGTATCTAATGTAGCTAATGCTGCAGGTGCTTCTGTATTAGCAAACTACACAGCTCTAAACTTGAAACAGCGTACACACCAATTAAATGGCGTAATGGAGTTACAACTTGGACTACGTTATGACTATTGGTTTTCTGATGACGAATATCGTTTCAGAATGGCTGCTGGTTGGGAAAACCAATTATGGTTTAGCCAAAACCACTTCTATGGTTTAGATGGAGATTTGAGTCTTCAAGGATTTACATTAAATTTCAGACTAGACTTCTAGTATAATTTGAGTATTTAAGTTTTCTCCTGTAATAGACGGAGCTAGGTAGAAATGCCTAGCTCCGTTTTTTTTGTGTTTGATCCAAATTGCGTTCAACCACTTTCTTAAGCTTGGTTTTTAATCTTATACGTTGCCTAACGCTAACCCTTAGACGCTCAGATAGTTTAGTATTGCTGCACCTTTTTTGCTCGCTTCTTCCTTCCAAAACACGCTCATTAAACGCACTGCTCTTTGGCTATCAACAACTTATGATTACCACAAGAGTGACATTTTAACTT
>JBAWWQ010000032.1:0-10784 GCA_037146655.1 Chlamydiota bacterium
GTTATAATAGATGAATCCACCGACGTGGAGCTGCTCTATGAATTGTCTTGCTTCTTCATTAAAAGAGGTTCCATGGAAATGGACAATTAACATCTCTCCTATTTTTTCTTCCAAAGACCAAGTGTCAATAGAGAATGTTTTTGCTTCTACCTTGATAGTGAAGCTAAAAGTGGTCAATAAAATACATAAAACTGTTAGGCCTTTTAAAAGCATTAAGTCTCCAAAAGATTAAAAAATGTATCAACGTCTTTTGTCGCTTCTTTCATGGCCATATCCCAAAAGGTTGTTTGGGTAAGATCTATATTAAGGTGTTTTTTAGCTAAGGCTTCTGTGCTCATAAGTGGGGTGTCGTATAGTAAAGCATCGTATTTTTTTTCAAAGGACTTTTTATCTTGTTTAAGATAGGTGTAGATACCTAAGCTAAATAGATACCCAAATGTATAAGGAAAATTATAGAAAGGAACATCTGTGAAATAAAAATGCATTTTAGAGGCCCAAAAGTGAGGATGCCACTCTGATAAGCTGTTACAGAAAGCTGTTTTTTGAGCTTCTTCCATCAGGTAACATAGTCTGTCGGGGGTGACATAACCTTGAGATCTCTCTTCATAGAATGCTTGTTCAAAGAGAAATCTTGCTTGGATATTCATACAAAAAGCAATAGAGCGAGAAATTTTATCATCTAGAAGAGCGAGTTTTTCTTCTTTAGATGAGGCTTTTTCAAGTAAGGCGTCGGCAACGATCATTTCAGCCATAGTAGAGGCTGTTTCAGCGACATTCATCTTGATGTTTTGAGCAAAATAAGGGTGGGAAAAGATCACTTCGTTGTGATAGGCGTGGCCGAGCTCATGAGCTAAAGTAGACACATTATCTTGGGTTCCTGAATAAGTCATGAAGATACGACTTTCATTTTTTAAGGGAAATCCTACACAAAATCCACCAGCGGCTTTGTGTGGGCGATCTTCTGCTTCGACCCAATGACTTGTTAAAGCTTTTTTAGCAAAGTTTGCCATTTTGGATCTATAATCAGTTTGCAGGCTGACTCGTATGAAATACTAGATTGACTTTGAGTTAAAGGTGCATCTACATCATGCCATGCTAGGCTATCTAATCCAAGTAATGCTGCTTTTTTCGTAAGGAACTTTACAAAAGCAGTATTATGCATTCTTACAGATGTCCATAAGCTATTTAGGGTGGATGCATCCATTCGATTAACTTCTAAAGGCTCTTTTAAGATAGGGGTCCAACCTCGTTGTTTATAGACTTGCATACGAAAGCCGGCTAGATGGTTAAGGATCCCTGCAAAATGTGCTTCGTTATTTTTAAAAACAGTTTTGTATACACAAAATGCTTCTTTTCTTTTTGCTCTATCAGAAGAAGAGATTTCATTATCAATTTGACCAATTGATAAACTAGTACCATTTAATGGAAATTTTAAATGGCTATGAACTGTTGAGAACAGTTGGGAGTAGCCATGATAACCATCTATAGAGAGATTTGTAATTAAAGATTCAAGAGGGTAAGAAAGTTTTTCTTGAGCAAGCTTTTTCCGTTCTGTGAGTGGAAATTCTAGATTTTTACAAAGAGGATTTTTTAAAAGACTAGTAAATGACTGTTTATCTAAAGTACGTAGATGCTCATCTAAAAGAGAAGAGAGATTTTCAAAACGTGCTTGTAAAAGACGTAATTCACTTTGAAGTTTTAAGCTGTAAGTATCATTGACATTTTCTGCAAATAGGCAATGAGTAAAAGCTTCAATTTGAGCTAGATGCATAGAGATATCTTGAGAAAGAATAAATGCTTCACTCAGGGTAGAGGATGTTTGCAGTAAATTTGACAGTTCTTCTAATTGGTTTTTTAAACACTGAGTGAATTGTTGAAGATCTTTTCCTTTCCCTTTTTCTTTAAAAAAACAGTTTAAATCCCATGTTAAAGGAAATGCATTTGTTTCCATGATACTCCCTAATAGATGCTTTTGTTTATAAAGTAGCTTATAACGCTATTTAGACACTATAAAGAAAAATAGTAGAATCTTGGTACATGCAAAATATGTGTAGTTGGTTTTGTGTAGTTTATTTGTTATAAAACAAGAGTTTTTAAATAAAAACGTTGCTAGGCAAAAATCTTACTAATGGATGATAATTGCATAGAATATAAAACAGGGATTTATGGCATCGCGTATTAAAGTTCTTTCTGAAGAAACAATTAATCAAATAGCTGCAGGAGAGGTGATTGAAAACCCCGCATCTGTTGTAAAAGAACTTGTTGAAAACAGTCTAGATGCAGAAGCTAAGCATATTCATGTAGAAGTCTTGTCTGGTGGATTTCAGCTATTACGTATTAGTGATGATGGAATAGGGATGTCGCAAGATGATGCTATTTTATCTTTAGAAAGGCATGCTACTTCTAAAGTTAGAAAAATTGAAGATCTTTTATCTATTTATTCTATGGGGTTTCGAGGTGAAGCCTTAGCCTCTATTGCGGCAATTTCTAAACTTACTTTAATTACAGCTCAAAAAGATGCTCTCAACCATCAAGGGGTTCGTGTGATTTGCGAGGGGGGGAAGATTCGCTCGGTTGGGGTATGTTCAAGGCAAGCTGGTACAACTTTAGAGATTGGTTCACTTTTTTATACAGTCCCAGCAAGGAAGAAGTTTCAAAAAAGTCCTCCTCAGGCTTTAGCAGAGATCCATAAAACAATGCTTTTTTTAGCTCTTGCTCGTCCAGATGTTGAGTTTGTTTTAAAATCACATGAAGACATTTTATTGCAAGCCCATGAAGGCTTTTTAGACAAACGGATACAAGAGGTTTTGGGTCAAGACTACTTTAAGTCCGTGATTCCTATTTTTTATGAAGAACCTTGGATAAAGATAGAAGGATTTATCGGCCAACCTTCTATGGCTCGCTCTAATAAAAGTGGGCAATATCTTTTTATGAATAAGAGAGCCGTAATTTCTTCAGGGATTTCTTTTGCAGTATCTGATGGATATTCAACCATGCTAGAAACTAGAAAACATCCAATTTTTGTTTTGCATTTGACCCTGAGTCCTGAGCTTGTAGATGTTAATGTTCATCCTCAGAAAAAAGAAGTTAGATTTAAAGATGAAGCTTCTATGAAGGTGGTAATAAGAAAGGCTGTGAATTTAGCTTTGCAGGGAGAGGGAAAAAAAAATCCGTCTGTAGAATCTTCTGTTTTCCAAGAGCATCAACCTATGTCTTTAGAAACTCTTTTTGCAGATTTTGAGACAAAACAACCGCAAAAAACTGAAACTCTATACAGCTTTAGCGCTAAAGCGCCAATTCAACAGCCTGCAATTGAGCAAGATTTACTTCCTTGGGAATCAGTAACTTTACCTAAAATTGATGATTTAGAGATTGTGGGGATACATAAAGGGTATTTACTGATAGAAGGAAGTTCTGCTCATAAAATTTTTCAATTACCTTCAGTGAAATCTCCTTATGAAGGAATGCTGATTGTGGATTTAAAAGCGTGTCAATCTCGCATTTATTTTAACAAGGTTGTGACGAGTTTTAGCTTTAAAAAGTCTATAGAAATGCAAGCTTTATTATTTCCTATTACATTACATGTAAGCGCTAGTGAAGCTTATTTTTTTGAGGAAGCGTTACCACTTATTTATAGCCTTGGTATTCAAATGAGGCTGTTTGGAGAAAATACTTTTATTATTGAGGCATGTATAAAAGGATTAGACGAGGAAAAATTAAAGAAGTTGCTTTATGAATGTTTAGAAGAGATGAGAATAGAAGAGGTATCTGAGCTAGAAAAGCAAAAAAAATTAGCAATAAAAATTGCTCGCAGTGTAGGGGTTAGTAAAATGCGATATGATCTTACGGAGGCAAAAGCTATTTTGTCTGAGCTTTTAAAAATAGACCAACCCTATTTTTGCCCTGCTGGGAAAAAAACAATTGGATATATGAGCGTAGATCAGTATGAAAGATTTTTTAACTAAAGAAGTTTTAACACAAAGAATAGGCCATTTAGTTCCAATACTTAATGATAAAATCTATCTTTTTGAAGAGTATTATGATCTTTATTATTTAACAGGGTTAAAGCTATCAAAAGGAACGCTTCTTGTTGGATCGCAAATAGCTTTATTTGTAGATGCAAGATATGAGGAGATAGCAAAGAAAAAATGTCCATGGCCTGTGTATGCTTTATCAGAAGAAGTGATTAAAAAATGGCTGCAAGAATGTGCTGAGAAAAAGTTGTATTTTGACGGATTAAAGACAAGTTATGACAGGTATGTATTTTGGCACAAGCTGACCCAAGTATTAAATAAGGAACTTATAGCAGAACATAGTCCTTTACAAGCCATTAGAATGATCAAATCCGATCAGGAACTTGAAGCATTAGAGCACAGCGCTCATCTTCTTGTGAAAGGATTTTCCTATATTAAGTCCCTTTTAAAAGAAGGGGTGACAGAATTGCAAGTAGCAAAAGCATTTGAAATTTTTTGTCTTGAGCAAGGGGCTCAGAAGCTTTCATTTGAGCCTATTATTGCATTTGGAGAAAATAGTGCTATGCCCCACTATCGTAGTGGATCTACACGGCTAAATCTGCCAACTGTTGTATTGATCGATATTGGAGTCACACTTAATGATTATGCAAGTGATATGACAAGAACACTTCTTTTAGGAGAGGTTGATCCAAAGCTTTTTGAAATTTATAATGTTGTAAAAGATACACATGATCGAGTTTTGCAGCATGTCAAACCCGGTGTTTCTATTAGATTTTTAGATGAGTTTGCAAGAAATTGCATACAAAATTATCCGATTTTACATGCTTTGGGCCATGGTATTGGATTAGAAGTTCATGAATATCCACGTATTAGTATTCAATCGCTAGAGGATACGATTCTTCAAAAAAATATGGTTATCACAATAGAGCCAGGCATTTATATCCCAGGTCTTGGAGGAGTTCGTTACGAAGATACAGTTGTTTTACAAGAGAATGGATTTAAAAATTTCTATAATAAACTTTAATTTGTTAAAGTGAAATTTTTTAAATTAAGCCGTTTTTTCTATGCAGCTCAGATCTAGATTGTTTGTTTATACAGGTTCTGTATTTCTTGCTATAGGCACGTTTTCTTTTTTTTTGCAAAATTATGTGATTCATCAGAATTTGCAAGAGGAGAGTCGTGATTTAAGACAGCAGATTTATGAAACTAATAAAAAGCAGATGAAGAGTTTAGCTGAGTATGTTCAAGAAATGCTCTTTGATTATCAGACAAAAATAAATGCTGTTCTAACGACAATTTTGCAATATCCTGTTTTAAGGAAAGACTTTGATCCTCAAAGTCCAGGAAATATTACTTCTACATGGTTAGATAGTTCAACGCTTATTATGAACAATAAGTGGTTAGATTTTGTAGAAAATATAAAAAATGATGAGGTGGCTTCTTCAATTTTATTACAGCAATCACAGCTTGCTCAAGTCCCTCTTGTTACACTTGTTAATGATGTAAAAATTACATGGGTGGACCCAAAGCATCCTGTAATTGCTGTTCCCTGGTTTATATCATCTCATACTAAAGATGAGCCGAGTGAAGCAAGTCTTATAGATTTTTATGCTATTTTTGATGTGAAAACGCTTCTAGATGTAGATACAAGTAAGAAGAGTTTGTCGTCTTTGCATGTAGATATTGATCCATTATATCCTTTTTTACAGTGGCTTCAAATGCAGGAGTTTACATCTCTTTTAGAAGCGTTTATGCTGCGTATTGCAGATGCAAAGAAGTATTTGGAGGGCAATTCTAATTTTACACAACTTCTTGCAGAAGGATCATTACCTATGCCTACACTTGAAGCTGCGTCTACAAATCAGAAGGAGATTGATCGATTAGATAAGCTTCTTGATCATTATGCGCAGATAGGAATGGTTTGGGGATTTTCTATGCTGTTGCAATCTGGACCTTTTGGACAGGATCCATTTAATCCAAAAGCCCCTTTAGGGATTGTAAAAGTAAAACAAGGGCAGATGCAAGGGGAGTTGTTACTTAAAGAAGCAGTATTTTCTTCCGATGCTTTTATAAAGCTTCATGAAACAGAGCCTTTAAAACAAGGATTGTCTGATACGCTAAAGATCATTTTATTTAAAAATAGTGATAGGTACTGTCTTGGAAATTGTTTAAAATTATCTGATGGGCAAGACGAAAGCATTTTAACGATAGGTGTAGATGGAGATGTTGTTTGTAGAGATTTAGCGTTAGCGACAAATAAAGATGTTCTTTTTATTGCAAATGATAAAGTGATTCGTACTTTTAATGCTGAAGGGAAAAAAAACAATCCTGTACATCTTAGTAAAGAGGATATTACTGAGATTTTAGCAAAGCAATATGGATTATTTGCCTATCAAGATGTTAGTTACTTCTTTTTGCAAATTACTCCGTTTGCTGGAGAAAATTTTCATTTCTTTGTGTTGGCCCCTGAAAAGCAGGTATTTTTTTTGGTGGATAAGTTAAATAGTTTGCTTGCATGGCTCATGAAACATATTGGGGTTCAAATGAGTATTACAGCCGTTGGAATGTTTTTGTTTTTATTATTTTTGTTAGATCGCATTGCTAAAAAAATTAGTTATCCTATTAGACAACTAGCTCTTGCAACAGGTCCTATTAAAGAAGGTCACTTTGAAAGTGTGAATTTGAGGGAAATCGATTTTGATTCTAAAGACGAAGTGCATACTTTATATGAAGCTTTTGGAGATATGGTTTTAGGGCTTAAAGAAAAAGAAAAAGTTAGGGCTATTTTAAACAAAGTAGTTTCTACAGATATTGCTAATGAAATTTTAAAAAATGAAGTTTTTCTTGGGGAGAAGAAAAAGAAATCACGGTAGTTTTTGCAGATATTCGTAATTTTACAGCGTTAACTGAAGAGATGAGTCCTAGTGAGGTTGTACACATTCTCAACACTTGTATGACGAAAGTTTCTATGGTTATAGATAAGCATCATGGTGTGATTGATAAATATATCGGGGATGGGGTTATGGCTTTATTTGGAGCTCCGATTCAAAGGCCAAACACTCGTCTTGATGCTGTGTTATGTGCGGTAGAGATTATGCATGTACTTCATTTATGGAATCAAGAGAGAGAAAAATCTCAACAAAGCAGAATAGAGATGGGGGTAGGTATCCATTATGGAAAAGCGCTTGTCGGCAATATGGGTGCAGAGAACAGGTTAAATTATACCGCATTAGGAGCTCAGGTGAATTTAGCATCTAGGATATGTTCTAAGGCAAAACCTAATGAGATTTTAATTTCTAAACAAGTTTATGAAGATCTTTCTGTAAGAGATACGGTAGGAGTTTGCTCTATTGAACCTTTAGATCTAAAAGGTTTTTCTCATAAGATTGAAGCTTTTTCTGTCTTAAGGTGTAAAACAAATCAGTAGTATGCTACCATAGCTGTGCTATGAAATTTTTTAAACAATCTCGATTTATGACGTTCTTCAAAAAAAGTAAGGAATCTTTTCCTATAAAAGAGCATTCCCTATTGCATTTTCTTGAGGAGGGGGTATGTGTTGTTGATGAGGCATATAAAGGATTAGAATGTAATAGTGCATTTTGTAGGATTTTGTCATGTAAAAAAGAAGATTTTTTAAACAACTTTTTTTTCTCTATAAAATCGGAGGGAAAAGAGGAGGTATTTGATCGATGCAACAGTTTACTTCAAGGAATTCAAGAGGGGTGCTCTGAGCTTAGGGAGACTCTTTTTTATCCAGGGGAAACAGCGTCTTGTTGTATTGAATTGCGAGCTATTAGGTTAAATAATCAGACAAGGGTTCTTATATTAAAAGACACCTATCAAGAATATGAGACCTTAAAAATAGGAAAAGAATTTATCGCTAATGCTTCTCATGAGCTTAGAACACCTATTACAATTATTAAAGGATTTGTCGAAACACTTAAAGATCTTCCTGAGGTGTCTGATGCTATGCTTGAGGATATTTTTGATAAGATTTTAAGAAGTTGTAAAAGGATGGATGATATTGTTAAAAATTTACTCATTTTGACGGATTTGGATCACTTATTAAAAGCTAAAACAGAGGAGTTTGATCTTTTAGATTTATTAGATTACTGTCAAAATAGTCTTTTAGAGCAATATCCTGGAGTTCAGATTCGAGTGACTCATTCTCTGTCAGGGTGTGTTATTCAAGCTGATCCTGCATTATTAGAACTTGCTATTATGAACCTTTTGCATAATGCAGTTAAATATTCTAAAGCTCCTGCTACAATAGAATTAGAAGTAGAAGTGTCTTCTCAAGTCATTATTAAGGTGATTGATTACGGATATGGAATTGCTAAAGAAAATATCTCGTATATTTTTGATAGGTTCTATTCTGTGAATAAAACCTTATCTAGAAAGCTTGGCGGTGCAGGTCTTGGTCTTTCTATCGTAAAAACAATCATTGAAAAGCATCAGGGAAAAATTGTTGTTGAATCTAATCCACTAGGTGGAACAATTTTTATGATTTTCTTACCCAAGCAAGTTGTTTAAAGTTTATTTGGTAGTTCTTTTTCTATTTGAATATTTGTTAGCGTATCGCGAGCGATCATCTTTTCTTGTGGCTTATGTCTGACGGAGAAGTCTAATAGAGTAATCAGTTCATCTAAGTGAGTTTCTGAAGGAAACTTTTTATGTATTAGATCTAACAGTTCTTCTTCGGAAAGGGTTTGCAAGGTGGGTGTTGCAGAGTTGGTAGTAAGGGTTGCTTCTTTTTCTAAAATACACTTTGTTAGAGACTCTCCGAAAAGTGCTTTTAACATGATAGAAGGCAACGAAGGAAAGTGAAGAATTTTTACCGGTTGTTTTTCTTCTAAGCAAAACACCTCTTCAAAAGGTGGATAACCATCGTTTGCTTTTAGATCATAGTGGTGAGTGCCCTTTAGCATTTTATAGAATATATATTTTTCAGGTGGTAGTTTGGGGTGAAATTGAGAGAGTTTTATAGAAGATAAAGGCTCTTTTTCTTCTTTTGCTTGTTGGATTTTTTCTTTTCCACTTTCTGTAAAGGATTTGATAAATTTTTTTAGATTAGGGTCTGTAGTAGCGGACTGCAAAAAAGAGCTATGTCCATAATAGGTTTTAAGAAGATTTAAAAAAGTAGTTGTTATAACAACTGGGCAGTTTTCTTTTAATAGAGGAGATAGGTTCATTTTTACTAAATGAGACCCTCGTGTTACGCTCGGGGTTTTTGTTGGTTTTTCTGGTTTTTTGGTGGAATCTAAAACATCCTTTTTTTTAGGGGCTTTTTCAAAAGCTGTTTTATGAAGTTTGTTAAGAAGACCCCTATCAGCGCGCATATAGCCTAAAGCGGCTTCTTTTTCGTAGTGGAGGATTTTTCCTTTGTCAAGAGAGCTATAAGAGAGGGTAGCTAAGAGGATAAGAAAAATAGCGACAAAAGGTAAGATATTCATGAGTCATATCTGATGGGTTGAATAGAAGAGGATAAATAGAAACTATAGTCTAGAGTACTTTTATCTTGTAGTTTTAATGATAGGGTTATGCAGTAGGGAATATCTGGGTAGTCGATAGGCCATTTAGAAAGTAGTTCGAAGGCTCCACTAGAAGAGGTGTTTTTGGTTCTTTGGACAAGAGACGGTCTTTGATAAAAAAGAAAAGATAGAGACTCAACATTTGTTAAAAGAATTTCTCTTCTTTTTTGAAGTAGATAGTGAGGGTCTGTTGGAGTGAGTTCTAAAATTAGTGTGTTTTTTTCAAGAAAAATGCGTCCTTGAACAGTGCCTGTGAAGGATTCTTCTGGGTCTATTCCGTGGTTGAATGTGAAATATAGGGACAAACAAGGCTCTTCACATGTGTAAAAAGCACTTTCCCCTTTTTCTAGTAGAGGAGCTAGACAAGGTTCTATGTTTGAAAAAATTTGAGATAAGCGCTCTTGAATATGATGTCTTGTAAAAAAAAATCTTTGAAGGGTGTCGCATTTAGTATTTAATAAAGCAGATGTTTTTAGAGAGTTGAATAAAAAAGCAAGGATCATAGAAAGAATGCTAAAAGCTAGAAGGATTTCTAATAGAATAAAGCTTCTTTTTTTACATAGTAGCTTCATAATATAGCCTTTATTTTTGGAGAAAAACTTATAAAAATTTTGTAAGAAAAATACAGCGGCTGATTTTTTTTAGAAAAGGTTTTTTCCCAAGAAGTAAAACCAGATTCTGAAGCAAAGTAAATCCTACATTCAATAAGTTTATAGATAGAGCCATCGTCTCCTTCTTTTTCTTTTTTTACCCATAGTTTATAGCCTACTTTATAGGTATTTTGTATGAGAGATCCACATTGGATAGGAAAATCATGTAGAGAAAAGATGTTGGTGGAATCTTTTTTAAGGGTATCCCACGGGTGATTTTGTTTTAAAGAATGCTGAATTTGTATAAATATATTTTTAGAAGCTCTTGCTAGTTCTATTGACTGTAAATCTTCTAAATGTTTGTGGTAAATTTTTGTAGGTGTTGCTAGAAAAAAACCTGAGCAAATACCAATCATAGCTAGGGCGATTAAAGTTTCAAGAAGTAAAAAAGGTCGTCGAGAGCTTCGCATAGAATTGAAAATAGAGCTCCTTTATAGAGTTTAGATGATAAAATAATAGTAGAAATAAGGCAATTGTGAATGTCTTTCTAGCTAAATGGGATGGAATGTGATATCCTCTTGGGAATTTCAAATAGATTTTGACGAAATTTTGAAATCACAATATAATTAAATAACTATGTGTAGTTTTTCAGTTGTTTTATTAATTGATTGTTGTTTTTTTTAGTAGTT
>JBAWWQ010000033.1:0-10742 GCA_037146655.1 Chlamydiota bacterium
ACTAACCACTCATGCAATAATAATCTTTGAGAAACTAGAGCAGGAGCAAAATGAAATATAATCTGCTTTTGAGCATCTTTGATCAATTCCTCAATGACATAACGTGCATTATTGGCTAATGTCGGATTTGTATCTTTGTAATAAGGAAGTTGAATAAGCGCTATAGATAGAGCCCAACCACGCCCTCTTTCCCAAGTAGCATGATCTACCCCAAGCCTTTTACAAAAAGCCTCTCTCATATGCACCGGTAATAAATTCCACGCAACAATCAAGTCACAAGCAGGATCACCAATCCCTAAATTGCCAAAATCAATCACACCACTTAATCTATTATTTTTCATAAGTAAATTTCCTGGAGATAAATCCCCATGTGTCCAGACAGGTGCTTTTGACCATTTAGGAACTTTTAAAACATCTTCCCATATAGATGTCACAGCTTTCGTATCGATCATCCCTTCTAACTGCTTAATAGCATTACGGGTTTCTATATCCCTCTCTTGTAAAGGAACTCCACGATTAGACAAAGGACCCTTTGGTAAATCAATCTTGTGTAATGTTTGAATGAATACAACAAGATCATCAATAAATGACTCAGGAACACAGTCAAGATGAGGATTACTTCCCTCTAACCAGCTATAGATAGCCCAAGGCCATGGGTAATATTTCGTTGGAAGGCCTTTCCTAATCGGAGTAGGAATAGAAACCTGTAAAAAAGGTGCTATTTCAGAAATCCACTTAAATTCTTTATCTATATTTTCTACAGCCCAATCAATACGCGGTAACCTTACCACCATACTATCGCCTAATCGATACAAAGCATTATCGGTCCCTGCTGAAGGTACAGGTTTTAATGGTAATACAGCCCAATCAGGGAATTGCTCTGAGATAAGCTTATGAACAAGAGCTATATCTATGTGAAATTCGTCCAGATGCATTTTAGTCATGGAGTTTTCTATCCTTAACATCTTTCCAAAGAATAAGATCATCCTTTAAAAAAGGATTTCTCTCAATCTTTATTAAAAATTCAGAATTTTATAAAAAAAGAAAATCAGATTCTTTCAAGAATAGCTCCAGAGTATTTGTGGTGGCATTTCCTGCTGTATTATTCTTCTAATTGCTTTAGTCTAGCAAGTCTTGCTGGTTCAAGTCTTTGCATCCATTCATCCTTGGAAAGATCTGCATAAGCTATTTTAGCAACTTCTTTAGCTTGAGGATCCTTTCTTTCTACATAGATCTCAGCAAGTTCCGCATAAACAAGGCCACGAGCCGTTGATAATATTTCTATCGGAATATCTAACATATTTGTTTCAATAAGGACTTCATATTGGTGTTTTAAATCCAGTAGAAGCCTTAAAGATTCTTCATGTCGATTTAAACATCTCAAAGATCTAGCAATTTGCCATTTAGCAACACGGATATTAGGTTCAACACCCTCTAGCTCTCGAAAATGCATAGCTTTTTCAAATACCTGAAGTGCTTTTTCAAATTGTTTAGCTTCTACATAGGCTCCACCTAAGTTATTATACAAAGATCCAAGCCAAGCACGTCCACGAGGTACTTTCGAGCATTCAGCAAGGGCTAAAGCAAGCTCATTCCATTTGATTTTCTCTTTCACATCTTTTATTATAATGGCAACCAAGTGAGCCGCATTGCAAGTGTGTTCGTCAAAACCATGCATCTGACTTAATTCATAGGATTGCTGAAAAAGAGGTATAGCTACTTCGTCATGACCGGATCGCCACAAAACACGACCCCGCTCAATAAGAATACGTACCCTAGCCAAATAATCTAAAGGAGTGAGTAATTTTTCAGCTGCATCAAGAGTTTCATGGGCACCATCAAAATTTTTCTGCATGGCTTGAGTCAATGCAATTTGAGATAGCATTTGTAGGTAAATAGAGTGATTTTCTAATAGTAATGCTTTGGGAAGTATCCCTCTAAGATTCTTTTCAATTTCGATAGGATTACCAATAAATAAATCATCAAAATTTTCCAGCATTTCCTTGTCTTTCAAATCAAGAATCCCCCTTTCAGTAGCAATATCTGTTAATTGGAATTCCAACTGAAACCTTTTTACTATAGAAGATGGAGAAGTCATAATTAGCCTTTTATATAAAAAATTTAAGGGTATTTTTATTTAAGATTCTTTAGAATTTAGAGTTTTATCAAAAAATAAAATTAATTTTTCCCAAGAGTCTCGACTTGCATATTGGTCTTCTGCAATAGAACCTCCCAAGGTAAACCACTTTTTTCCAATAGGATGATAATACAATGGACCAGTCTGAGGAAGATTAGGTAGATTAATACCATGACCTGCTTTAGGATAATGCAAATGCTGCCAAAAAATAGGTGAATTATTTTGACGTAGTCTCTCTTTAATCTGAGAACTATAAAGCATAGACGGCCACATTTGATCATCTCCACCTGAAATCATTAAAAGCGAAGCTTTAATTTTCTCAACAGGTATAGCTGCTAAATTAAAAGCTTTTGTATCTTTCATACCTTCTAAAAAACAAACCGAAGTCTGTGCAGGATGGATTGCGCTATCGCCTATGCCATCATTAAAATTAGCAGGAGGAACTGGCGCAAATGGAGCCAAAGGCTCTCCATGATAACGCCAAGCATGAACCGGAGTTTCACTTAACCCTCCATTAATCACGCTACTGGGTGCAGTTGCTACAATCGCCTGTACAGATTCCGGGAACCATGCACCTAAAATTAAAGCTAATTCAGCACCTCTTGAAGCCCCATAAATACCAACTTTTGATCCATCAAGATAGGATTGAGCCTTAATCCAACTAAAAGCAGTTTCAAAGTATTCTAAAGGAATGTCTTGAAGATTAGATGGAAGCCCTTCAACACCAAAATAACCAAGGGCTAGAACTGCAAAACCATGAGAAGCCAAAAGCTGTGCACGGTTTTCTCCAAGACCCCCATTTGATCCACTCAATGTAATAATAACCGGTAATGGTTCTTTAGAAGGTGGTAAGAATAACATTCCCACTAAACCATTATCACGAACCGCTATCTGCTCAACTTCAGGAGCTTTGCGTAAACGAGTAATTTCTTTTGATGCAATTTCTTTCTTATCACGAAATACCTTCAGGGTTACCGCAAACTCTTCACGCTTTACTTTAAAAGACGAAGGATGACCTGATACCGGTTGCATAGACCATAATAATCCCATTGAATCTATTCCTTTATAGGAGCCGACGGTAGGCGCTTGTGTAGTAAGATCTATAACACCACGCTTATCAGCTTGAAATGAAGCATAAGAAACCCATTCTATATGATTATCATCAATTGTATTGGCTTGAACACAAATGGATTCCTCAGCATTTAAATTTTTAATCACAATATTAATCTCTTGATCCAAGAGACTTTTTTCTGAAGAAACTTCAATAATCGCTAAAGCATTATCTTCAGAATTCTTAAAAAGGTTTTCTTGTGTATTCGTAATAGGACCATTACAATAAATTAACGAAGATGTCATCAATAGAGCCGATACAACTATTTTAAATATCACGATTATTATCCACCCAATCAGTAATAGTATTAAACGCGCTTTGATTTTGAGTAATTTCTAAGTGGCGTACTCCTGGAATAATTTTAATAGATGTAGATGTTAGATCTTGCATCACTTGCGGATAATAAGCAGGATCCATAGATTCATCCATAGATCCAATCACAGTAAGCGCTCTACCTTTCAGAAAAGCTATATCTTTGTCATACGGCAGTCTTGGGTGATAAGAGCTATTTAAATTAAAAGAATAAGAAAGCGTTTCTGTCCCATTGCAATATTTCACAGGTCTATTAAAAGAGATCACATCTGCGTGGTTAAACCACGTGATACCAAAACCATTCAAGATAGATAAAACAATAATTTTCCAAAGGGATACTTTTGCCCAACCTCCGGCATCTCCTTGACGCATTGTAGGCGCCGTAGGAATAGCAGGTGCAAGTAAAACACATCCTTTCATCAATTTTCCGTAAGGACCTGCTCCAAATCGTATAGCTAATCCACCACCACTTGAATGACCCACTAAGTAGATATCTTTCTGCTTTAATGAAAAATGATGGATGAGATCGCTAATATCATCTTCAAGCTGCCCCACATAAGAGCAGTCTCCTCTAGTATTGCCGGATTTATAATGTCCTCGTATATTAGGGACATAAACCTGTCCGCTTTTCGCACTTAAATGCTTTGCTAAAGGATCTAGATACTCCCCTTCACCACTTGAGCCATGCAGAAGAATGAACACCCTGTCTTTAAAAGCACTATCATAAAAACGATAGCTTAGCCTTTGACCATCCCTCGCTGCAAAGGCCTCCATAAGAGGAAGATTGTCGTAATGATCTGGTAGACATGTAAAATATTCTGAGGAGATACTCATACTATCCTATTACTATAGATTAGAAGATGTTTTACTTAATTTTATAGAGATTTTAACAAAAAAAAGCAGTAATTAACAGAAAAATCCATGAATTGGAGAGCATTTGAAGTACAAAATTTGAGATAAAAAAATCGCTACATCGTTTGAAAAATTAAATCATGCAATAAACAATTTAACTTGACAAAGTCACATTAACCAAAAGATTTTTTGAGTAAAAAACCAGTGCAAATTATTTTAAATAAACATTGCGAATTAAAGTAATTTTTATTAGTTGCGAATGTTTTAGAAAAGCTAGACAAAGATGTCTTTGGTACAGAGCTATACAAGAACAACTCTACTTCCAACTCTTGATCAATATAAGTTTTTTTCATCTTCCCTTCGCCACCATAGGCTCATTTGAACAACGATCATCAGAATGACAGACACTAACACGAGCTGCACGATGACGAGGCTTAGACTTAACAATAATATCAACATCTTTTCCAAGTTTATTGAGAAAAAGCATTAACCTCTCAACTGAACACCCTCTAAAATGCCCATTTAAAAGCTCTGACACTTTAGGTTGAGAAATTCCTAAGATTTCAGCAACTTGAATTTGAGTAAGCTTTTTTTTCTTAATTGCTTTACTTATTTCGATAACAAGATCAGCTTTTGTTTGCATCTCTTCATGATTTTTGAATCCAAGATCAGCATAGACACTACCTGAACCTATCTCTACAGTAGTATCTTCTATTTCTTTTTCATCTATTTTTTTCTTACTCATCATTTTTCCCTCTCAAGCAACCATGCTTCATATTTTTGCTCTGCTAACTTAAATCGATTTTTAATTAATTCAACATAAGGATCGCCAAATTAATCGATTAAATTCACAACATTATTTAAGACAAAATTAAAAGCTTCATCAAAGTTCCATTGAGTTTGATAAGGCAATAATACATTCATATCCACTTGGAAATCTTTATTTTGGTGTTTTTGCAACATATTATTACGAAACACATCACGAGTAATTAAAATTGCATCATTTTTGCAATATTCATGAAATATTTTTACAACCTTATTTACATCTGCTAATTTTCTAGAAAACACAAACCATAAATCAAACAAATCCCGCCCTTTTCTTCTCTGATATAAAGCTCTAAGCTTAGTAGCTAACAACTCTTCAAGTTCATAAGTAACGATAGCACAACGACCTTTAAACCAGTCTGAATCCATGGAATAGGAAACTAAGCGCGTAGGTAGCACCTGAAAATGCTCTGTTGTATTAATTTCCACCTTAAGTTTTGATGGTAAATTATTTGTTCCCACATATTGATACACAAGCTTAGCACTACGCTCTGTCAACTTTCGCTTAGGATCACCTAACCAACCATCTAAAACACTTCTTATGGCATTAATGGTTTCTCCAATAGGTTCAGCTTTTCTCTGCACAAAGTCAATATCTTCACTATAGCGCGCTGGTGGAGCAATAATAAGCTTATTTAAAGCTGTTCCTCCTCTAAAAATAAGACTATCTTGAATTTTCGGATGATTATACAGATCGATTAAAGCACGACTAATGACCATATCTTGTTCAACCATTGCTAATGTCTGCCATGGAATCTGCTCACGCAAGCTTTCAATATAGCTTTCAGGAATCATAAATCACTCTCAATTATTGTATTTTCAATGATATTCCACTGCTTATTACGTTTGCAATCTTGAATAGGCATTTCACTAGCAAGTGGAATGTAACACAGTCGATGTTTTGCCAAAGACTCTTTAAGTTTATCGATCACTATCTTTACTAGGTCATCATTCATAAACTCTATTTTTTCCAGAATAAATCCCAACCTCTGTACCCAAGATTTTTCTTTCGAGGATTCTGCTAACATCCATAGCTTATCTGGATCAACAATTTCCATAAGTTCTGATAACACTGTAGCAATGTGATTTAAGCCCCCACTTTTTGCTACGTAATAAAATAAATCCATTACAACAACCTCTGGGGTAGCGATTTTCAAGTAACCAGTACTTACCGTTATATTTTTTATGGGAACATTCTTTATAAATTTCTTATAAACACACTCGATACTCACCCGACCAAACTTTAAAGGTTTTGTAAAGCGTTTATCTGAAATAATCTGAAAAGATGCTGCTTTTTGATGCGCTGCTCCATGATATGCCGCAGCTGATAACAAGGCTACATAATAGTCTGCTTTCATATAATCCATTAAAATAGGGATCAACTCCTCAGGGGGAATACAACCATAACCCTGATGCTCAGGGGGAACAATGACATATAACCCACGAGCTGGACTGATAAGATCCCCTCGTTTTTTCGCACGATATACTGATGTCAGTACAGCATTCCTTTTAAGGTTTAAATCCTTCATAGCCTGATCTAACGTAAAAAAACGCTTCCCACTCCCCCTTACTTTTTTAAGATATACTGAAAACAAACTCATGTTGCTTAAATGCTCCTTTTAGACATTATAACATCATATTGCTGCTTTTTATGTTTTTTGTCAAATCAGTCGTGGCGTATATTTAAAGCGCTTAATATGAGATACATAACAAAAACTACGCTTTAATAATAATTGATTCATGTTGCTAAAATGCTTTTTATGAACATCATAACTACATGGTTTTGCAACTCAGCAAAACAACCTTCAAGATTAATTTTTTGTATAAAAATTATGGTTCATCGGAACAATTGGGGGGATGAGTTTTAAGAAAACGATTCTGAAGAGTAGTTTATGATAAATATTTGATAAAACCTGAGGTTGTCATCCTAAAAACAGGATGATTTAGAAGGTTTTCTTGGTAAATAGAGCTTGTTTTTATGAATCCCCTAATTAATAAAATTGCTTTAGATTAATGAAGGAAACACTTGTGGGTGTTCTATAGCATTCAACCACTCATTTTATGAATATCTAAACGCTAGATTGTTAGGGTCTAAATAAATTTAACCTACTTCCTTCAATCCTCAGCAGTCCTCATCTACTTACATCTCAAGCATATCCTATGTAAAAGTTTTCTTCAAATATAGAGTGATGATGAATGCTGAAATTTATAGGAAAATGCTGTGCCATGGATGTGCCATACAATTTAATATCACCTTTAATGAATGTCAGAGTGTTTGTCAGGATTTGATCGCAATTAAAATAAATATCACGTCGAAAGTTTAGAAAATTAAGCTTACACCTTAGCGTGATCTGCACCAAAAAGATTGAGGCCGGTAACAACATCCCCTGCGCGTTGAAAACGGAGAACACCAAGGGATCCTTCAGAGCTATAAGAACCAATATTGTCTGACAAAGGAGTCAATTCAAACCTCATACCTCCATCTACAGTGACAAAAGTTTTATCTCCCAGCAAAGAGACCTCAACTGTATGTTCTTGAAATTGATACTCACCAACCACACCTTTCCACTTCTCCATATCTATAGGCGCTCCTATAGACGCAACCTCATCGGGTGTAAGAGTTTTGGAAAACATTGGTAAATGATCGGCATCAGCCCAACCATATGCCCTAGCTATTGATAAGATCACCTCTTCATAAAGAGGCCCTCCAAAGTCTGCATTCGTCATCACGGCAGCACCCTGTCCTTCAAGATTGGAAAGAAACATGCACTTAAACCCTGCATTGGAACCATTATGAAAAAACCATGTAGATGTAGGTGTCGAAGTGATAAACACACCTAAACCATTTGAATCACTCTTCGTTTGAATGGTGATCATCTCCTTTGCCAATTCGGGACTAAGGAGAGATTCCTCACTGCCTTTCACAGACTGCTGAATCCCCAACCCCATACGCACAAGATCTGAAGGAGTCGTCCACAATCCGGCCGCTGCTAGCTCGGGGTGTATATGAAATTGGCCAGGAATTATCGAACCGTCTACATCATGACCAGAACTAGCGGGAAGCTTTTTAGGATGATACGTACTGTCATTCATTTTCAACTTATCAAAGACTCTCTCTTGCACAACAGTTTCGTACGATTTCCCTGTAACAACTTCTACAACTTTTTGAAGAATTGTCGTTCCTCCTCCAGAATATTGAACCTTCGTTCCAGGAAGATCAACCACTCTTACAGGGTCTGAATTTCCTTTTCCCATTAAAATGTCATCCGTAGAGAGCGGTATTTTTTGACCATACTCTAAACGCCACTGCTCCAATTTCTCAAGTCGTGCCGTTAAAGCACCTATATTAAGGGAAGGTCGATCAGGCTCTCCGGTAGTTACCCGCGCTATCTCGTCTTTTAAAAGCAAAATCTCTTTATCCACTTCCTCCAATCGAAGGTATCCTCCAAATCCTGATACACTGGTACCAGCCGTATGTGAAAGAAGTTCACGAATCGTCATTTTAGGATTACGAGTATTTAACATCCCATCCGGATCTATAGAATTCCATAACGTAGGTTCTAATAAAGTACTTACATCGGTATCTAAATCGATAACTCTATCTCCGACAAGTCCTGATGGATAACCTTGTTGAGTAGCTTTTCTACATTGATCAATTAAAGATAATATTGTCAGCGCATTAACCGTCTTACTGATAGAAGCTGCTTGTATAAGAGTAGGTTCTGCTAATTCTCCATAACCAAACGCTTCCACCTCTCCATGATCCATCACAGCAACACTCACACCAGGAACATTTAACTCTTGCATTCTCCTTTCAATGGTTGCCGAAGGAGCTCCCAATATGGGAACCGTTCGAATGATGCCTGTTTCAATCGTGTGTTTTTTCCCTGTAGATACCAAATCTATTGATGTTCTTTGTAAAGTATCTATTGCAATCGAATGCGTCTTAACAGCAGAAACACCTTTGTAGGCACCAATCCTGTCCGAAAGATCTTCTACGGAAGAAAGTGATTCAGAAGAAATACTCTCAAAAATCTTCCTAATAACATCCAATTGTTGAGCATCAGCTAGCACAGAATATGTCATCCCATGGATGTTTACTGTGATATCGGATTCCTTTCCCTTGACTATATTGATATTGTAATCTTTATTTTCAAAATTGAAATTAATGGACATGAGCACCCAACATGGTAAATTACAGTTCTCTTAATAAAGACCTATAGCATTTGTAACCAATTTTCTGAAAAATAAAATATCTTTCAAGAAAGTGAGTAAAGATACTTTTTCTAAAGTTTTTTGTGGCTGTCAGATCCGCTAAAACGTATAATCCTGACATTTTTCTGACATTTGATATTTTGGAGGTGTAGAGCTTGTATTTAAGTGCTTGATAAAGAATGTAGCGGCAGTCGGACTTGAACCAACGACCTTCGGATTATGATTCCGCTGCTCTAACCAACTGAGCTATGCCGCCGGAAAAATAGCGGGGAAAGGATTCGAACCTCTGGCCTTTGGGTTATGAGCCCAACGAGCTAACCACTGCTCCACCCCGCGATATTTTGTGGAACCTTTCTTCTTGAAGAAGATGTGCATCAGTCTAGCAAAGGCCTTCTTTAACAACAAGCTTTAAGTGATTTCTTTTAAAAGTTTTTGCGCAACCTCCCAACTTCTTAAAGCTGCCCCGTGATGGGCCTGTAAAAAAGCCTTAGCTTTATCTGCTACAGTATCTAAATCTATCAAATTCAAAACAGTCTCGGCTAATTGATCTAGCTCTATTTTAAATCCAACTTTAGATAGCTCCATTAGATCAGCTAACTCTTTTTGCTTATGAATATAAGGTCCAAAAATAACAGGCACACCATACTCTAGTGGCTCTAATAAATTATGTCCTCCAATATTGACAAAACTTCCACCAACAATAGCTACATGAGAAACCTCATAACACTGTCTAAGTAGCCCCATGGTATCAATCAAAATAATTCTTTCCTTGCATGGACTACTTAAGTGAGTAGACCATTTACAAAAAGAAACTTTACTTTGAATAAGCTCCTTTTCCACCTCCAAAAACCTTTCAGGGTGACGTGGAGCTAATAAAATCTTTAATGAAGAATTTTGCTCTAATAGAGGCCCTAGCAGGTTAAGTAAAAGCCTTTCTTCTCCTTTATGGGTTGATCCAATTGTCAAAACCTTGTCGAAAGATGTAATCCCTAAAGCTTTTTTAAGATCTTTGAGAGCTGACTCTGACAGCAGCTGAAAAGGAATGTCAAATTTTATATTCCCTGTAACCGCTAATTTAGAGGGTGCAATACCAAGCCTTTGAAAAAGGTTTAAATAATTCTCATTTTGAAGCAGACAATAATCTAGCTTAGAAAATACCCATTTGGAATAACCCTTAAAATAAGAATACCTCTTAAAAGATCTATCAGAAAGGCGACCATTAATAAGAAGTATTTTTGCGCCATATTCTTTAGCAGCCTGTAAAAAATTCAGCCACAAATCCCCCTCTAC
>JBAWWQ010000034.1:0-10686 GCA_037146655.1 Chlamydiota bacterium
TTATCTTAATATTTGGTGACGACCTTAGATCAATCCAATCATCAAAGAACATCCCTTCTTATGCCAAAACGACATTTAACTCAAATTTTTTTTAAAAAAATATTAAGGTTTGTTTAAGATTTTTTTTCGATAGCCATCTATACCTATGAAGTGATTTCATCTACTTCTAGTTATCGATTAAACATTTTTTGGTATTTAAAATCCCAAACAGCTATAGATAAAAAACAGTTTTAAATTATGTAAAATCTATGGCAAAAGTCTCTTCTGATAAACTTCCGGTTATTTTACTTTTAACACATGTCGGTGCAACACGTGTCTTGCTAAAAAAAATCTTCGATGAAGAATATTTCATTTTAGAAGTAGATTATCCAAAAGAAGCCCTAGAAAAAGCCCAATCTACTAAACTCGAAGTGATTATCTTAGATGACAAAACCCAATTTGCTCTCGATGATTTATGCAAAGAAATGCGACTCATCCCCTCATTAAAAAATATCCCTATCCTTATTATCTCTAACAATCTGAAACGCTCTTATTTAAAAGAACTCGTAACAGCTGGAGCTAATGATTTTTTACATGAACCACTAGACCAAGAAGCGATTCATGATCGAATAGAAAGCGTTATTCAAAAACACTCTATACAACAAAAGCTTGGCCCCTTAGCCCTTGGTATCTCTAAACAAACTGCTAACTTAAGCGATAAAAAACTCTGCAGCTCAAGAGTCTCTATACACGATAAAGCCTTGCAAGAAATACGCAGAGCCTTAGATGCAAAACAATCGATTAGTCTTTTAATGATTAATATCGATCAAATGGAAAAAGTACAAACTCGCTGGGGAGAACTTGCTGCTGAAGAGTTACTAGTGTCTATCGAAGAGCATCTGATTAAAAATGCCAGAGCTCAAGACGTATGCCTCCGCGCTACACAAGAACGCTTTATTTTAATTTTGCCTAAAACTTCTCAAACCGCAGCGAAACTTTTAGCTGAAACAATCGAAGAAAGCTTTGAAAACACAAAGTTTACAACTCATAAGGGCTCTGTACGTTTAACTGTATCTATCGGCGTTGTTTCTTTATCAGAAACAGATGACTCTACAACAGATGCTTATGACTACCTTCAAAAAATGCTTAAAACAGGGGAACAACATCTTGAAAAAGCTAAAAAAATTGGACAACGCATTGTATCGAGTTAAAGGAATAACCCTTTTACTGACTTTACTAATAGCCCCAATAACAACCTTAACAGCCAAAGCCAACCCTGCCATCACAGGCAATACAGCTGCCTATAATAGCACATTAAAAACTATGGAAACAAAAAGTGAACAAGATGAACTTCTAAAAACCACAAAAGCTACTGCAACTCAAAAAGCAACTAGCCCAGAGGTCATGATCATCGATCCCGCTACAAGAGCCCAAGATTTTAAAGAAGCCTTTAACTACCTATCTTTATATAAGGCCGGATCTCCAGTATACTTTGAACTCGAAAATAATGAAAAACTCTACAGCGTCTTAGACCTTTCTTTAATGAAAGGTGGCACCTTGGTAATTTTTAAAATCAATACTACCCAAGGGATCAAGTACCGCGTTGTTAAAACAGAAACTATTGCAGCCATCGGCAATGACTAACACTAAGTGATTTTTTTATAGATCAGATTACAAGATCCTTGTTAAAATCTTAAAAAATTTACAAACTCAAAATAATGCTGCATTTTCTTCATCTAAAAAATATACCCATTTGGGAGCAACTTCAAATAGAAGAAGCTCTTTTGCGTATAGATAACAGAAATTTTTTCATCTTAAATGAAGGATCGCCTAAAGCCATTATTATGGGTATTTCCGGAAAAGAAGAAGAGCTCATTCATCCTAAAGCACACGAAGACAACATCCCGATCTTTAGACGATTTAGTGGAGGTGGCACTGTCATTGTAGATGAAGATACATTGTTTGCTACATGGATCTGCCAAAAAGACTTCCTCCCATGCCCACCTTTCCCTGATAAAATTTTACATTGGTCAGCAAAGTTTTATCAAGAAGCTTTAAATATCCAAGGATTTTTACTTCAAGAAAACGACTATGCCATTAATCACCTAAAATGTGGTGGCAATGCCCAATATCTACGTAAAGATAGATGGCTTCACCACACCTCTTTTTTATGGGATTTTAAAGATACCAACATGGACTATCTACTGCATCCTAAAAAAATTCCTAAATATAGAGAAGATCGCTCCCACTTAGAGTTTCTTTGCCGTTTAAAAAACTATATTCCTTCCAAAAATACTGCTTTAGAAAGGCTTATCAAAACCCTAGAAAAAAACTATCTTATTCAACATATTTCTATAGAATCTATTCTCCCCCTTTTAAATCTTGATCACAGAAAAAGCCTAGAAAGGGTACAACTTAAACCTGTTTATCATGAATTTTAATCTTTATAATAAAATAGATGTTCAAGTCTATACGGAGCCTCCTGAAGGTTTTAACCCAACTACGCAAGTAGCTAGCTGTTATATCGAAATAGATGGGAAACTTCTTCTTTTGCAAAGAGGACTTGCACAATCTGAATCTGGCTCATGGGGTGTTCCTGCTGGCAAAGTAGAATCCGGAGAATCTCACGCCGAAGCGGCTCTAAGAGAGCTTTTTGAAGAAACAGGGATTGCTGCATCGTCTTCACAGCTTGAGCCATTAGGAGCTCTTTATATCTGCAAACCTACGATTTCATACGTCTACTCGATGTTTAAAATCCATATCGACAACTTTCCCACAGTTTATTTGTCTAACGAAAGTCAAAATTATTTATGGGCAGATTTTCAACAAATACAAACACTGCCTCTTATGGCCAGTGCTAATAAAGCCTTAAATCTTTATTATAAAAAACCATTATTTTAATCATGAAATATTTCTAGCTTAAAAAAAAAGGCTTATGAGAAAGTATTGAGTAAATCATAAAATACGAGGAACTAATCATGGAACATCTAGCATGCACACTCGCCACAGCTTCTTTATTTGCTCATTGTGATTCCTCCTATTTAGAAACACTTTATCCCAATTGGGGTCAAGCTTTTGCTATGCAAAAAATTATCTTCCAAGAAAAAACAGACTATCAAGACCTTGTTATTTTTGATAATCCAACCTTTGGAAGAGTACTAGCTCTTGATGGAGCCATTCAAGTAACAGAAAAAGATGAACCTATCTATCATGAAATGATGGTCCATGTACCTCTATTTACTTTTGGTACACCTGCTTCTGTATTAATTATCGGAGGAGGCGACGGAGGTATCTTAAGAGAAGTTTTAAAACATCCTTCAGTCAAGTCGGCAACAGTTGTTGAAATTGACCCTTCTGTCATAGAGGTTTCTAAACGTTATCTTCCTACTCTTTCATCAGGAGCTTTTAATGACCCTAGAGCCCACATACTCATCGAAGATGCCTCTTTATTTATCAAACATTCAACAGATACTTTTGACGTTATTATATGTGACTCAACAGATCCATTTGGTCCAGGAGCTGTTTTGTTCACCTCAGAATTTTACGAAGACTGCAAAAAAAGACTCCATCCAAAAGGAATTTTTGTTAACCAAAATGGCGTCCCTTTCCTTCAAAATACAGAAATGTCACTAACATTTAAAAATAGATCCCCACATTTTAAATACGTCTCTTTTTATACAGCTTCTATCCCTACTTACGTTGGTGGAATGATGGTATTTGGGTGGGCTTCTGATGAAAATTACTGTATTTCAGAAAAAGAACTAAAAAAACGCTCTACACTTTTACAGCCTTCTATGTTTTATTATACCCCTCAAATACATAAAGCTGCATTTGCCCTACCCGCTTACATGGAAAAAGCCTATTAACCTATGGAGTGGTTAAATTTTTATCGTCTCCATCAAAACACAATCCCTAGACCACCACATAGACACAATAGCGAGAATAGGGCAATTGAACGAAATCAAAGACAGGAAACTTTGAATAGAATTGTGATTGATAGAATGCCTCAACCTACTACTGAATTCTATCAAAGTAGACGCAGGGTCCATGTCGAAGCCATGACTCATGATGAAATTAACAGCCTTATTCAAGGTCTGCCTTCTCACCACGTTAGATAAATCTGCTAATGACGATTAAAATACACAAATTTGCAAAAGGTAGCATGTTTTAGATACTACCTTTTGCAAAAAAAATTAAAAATCAAATTTAAAGGCTATATTAAGCCCATGCATGTTTAAATCGCCTGCAGAAGCTCCACTTCCACTGATTGTACTATCCATAAGATAACGCATCATGTTTTGACTCCAAAAAACTGCAAAATCATACGTTGCAGAGAAGTCTATATGATATTTTTGATTATCAAGATACCTTCCCCAACCGAGTCCTAAGGCGCATTCACCAACAGGTCTTAAACAATTATAATTGGTAGCACCCACCACAATAGTAGAAGGAAGACTAGAAGCTGTTGCTGTCTTTTCGTTAT
The DNA here is from genome assembly GCA_037146655.1 of Chlamydiota bacterium. Taxonomy (GTDB): domain Bacteria; phylum Chlamydiota; class Chlamydiia; order Chlamydiales; genus JBAWWQ01. The sequence goes on from JBAWWQ010000034.1 coordinate 4,463, forward strand.
GTTCTATCGTTGTATATTGTGTAAAAAGAACACTCCCTCCAACTTCTCCTTCTAAACGAAATCCTTTTCCAAGAAGAAGGTCTGCTTCTAATGTAGCCCTTGGGCCAATGCTCCAAGAACGAGAAGTGTTATGAGAAATGGTTGTTGGCTGTGCCTGATTAGCAATAAGCTGAGTTGGAATAACAATCCCAACCTCTAAATTTTGTCTTATCCAAGCCCCTCTCAAACCCATAGTAGGTGTTATACTAAGATGAGTTCCTTGATAAAAAGCTCTCGATAATGATAAGTCTGCAACATCGAGTGCAATTTTCCATTCAGAACTTACATGGGAAGCGGATAACCTTTGATTATTAGGAGCATTTTGAACAAACCAATTATTTAATTGCCAAACACCTATGGCTCCTGGAACATCTGCTGATAGTGCCGTTTTTTGTGTGGAATTTTTTTGACGAATCCAAGTATAAGAAGCATCGACTGTCCATTCACAAAATCTAGAACCAATACCTACTTTAAATCCTGATTTATAATCAAAATCCTGAAAAAGAACCTGGCCTTGAGAAGAAGGCGTAGCAATTTTACTAATATCACTTACTAGAAGGTTGGCACTGCTTCCAAGATCTAACCCATCTTCACCTACATGGTAATATAGATATTGCAAATCCACGTACAAATCTGGCATCCATTTACCTTCATACGTTTCCAATTTCACTTGAGAGGGTGCATTATATCCAGATAAATATTGCTCCTTAGGAAGGATCTCTCCTTGTTTGAAAGAGGAAGACGTTTGCCCCACTGATTCATCTTCTGAATAACCACCGTATGCCATCAAGGAATACGGAATAACGCTTATTGCCACCAAATGTTTCATCTTAATTCGCATGATATTCTCCAAGGTAATGTTAAATTAACGGGCTCCGTGAAGTGGTGGAGCTTTTCTTTTAAAAGAAGGAAGTACACGAAATTTATTGTGGTTAGGAAAGCGTATCGTTCTAGCCGTTTTCTTAACCGTACTGTCTAAAGTCAGATTTTCTTCAAGGCTAGTGCGAATTTGTGTAGAATATTCATAACCTGTCGGGTATCCAGAAGAGCAAGTAGGAGTCTTATCTAAACCACTATCCCTGTCTAAATCCCATATCATAACACCATAAAATTTTTCAGAATTTACATAAGAAGCCAAAGACCCGGCAGCAGCAACTGATAGAAACTGCTGCGTATCATCACAACCTGGCATAAGACCCAATTGAATTAAGTCATTCGGAATCCCCCATCCTGCAGACCAATTAGGCGCTGGAGAAGTTGTTGGACTACTTGTATAAGTGACAAGATCAGCTTCAATTTGCTCCGCAAAAGTCAAAGAAGAATTCACCCAAATATCATATTCCATAAAATTAATACAATTAACTGGATTGTTAGCTCCTAATGCTACAACACCTGTAGCTAAATAATACCAATAAGTATTCCAACCCTGACCAGGAATGGTAATAGAAATAAGCTTACTGCTTCCTAACAATTGACGTACGGCTTGTAAAAATTGTATCAAATTAGTCGCAAAAGCCTGAGCAGTTGTACCAGATGGCAGCGGATCTTCAATATCAAAATCTACACCATCTAAATTATAAGTGTTAATTACACCAGCTACGTAAGTAGCAAGACTATTTATATTGCTTGGCCACCCAGCTGTACTGCTAATAAAATAATTTGCAGCTCCATTATTGGCTCCTCCAAAAGAAAGTTTAACTTTACCACCAGCGTTATGAACAAAAGTCACAATACCACTGATATTACCAATAGTAAAATCTAAACCAGCATTTGCCGCGCCTGAATTATATCCAGCAAAGGCAATATCTAAGACAACACCTGCATAACCTGTGGATCCATTAACTCCTGGAAGACCCTGATAAACAGTTTGCCAATCTGGATCCCAACTTTCCAAGTATGCTTCATAATTATAATCGACACCTTCTAGATGCAATGTGGTCAATAAGGTCAATAATATCGCAAATGAACATAGATATTTCTTCATGGAGTCTCCTTAAAAAACACCTTAAAATTAAAAAATAGAACATACAAAAAGAGCTATATTTAATACATCTATTATAATTTTAGATTTTTCAGGTTTTGACTACCTGCTTATAAAAAAGCAGTAGATTATTTTTTTTTACTGCTCTATTTTTTCAATTTATCGATATGAAGAAAAATCCGCCGAGTGGGTTCTTTTACAGTTGCTTAAGTCAACCTTTTTTGTTTAGGTGGGTTCGTTTCCTGAAAGAAGTTCAATTACAATGATTCTATTGATCTATCTCTCAGCGTCATGATCCCTTAAAAATTGATTATAGATGACGGGCAGATAACGAAAGAGTATCCAAAACGGCAGATAGGCTTATTATAGCCTCCCAGCCCCTTTTCTACAATTATTTAGTCCCTTTCTGGGCTGCTAAAAAAATCTTTCACTGTTTGTTTAGCAACATCGCGTCCTACGGCAGCGATAGATTCTGTTAGAGGGATTTGCTTAGGACATACTTGCACGCAGTTTTGAGCATTGCCACATTCACTAATGCCCCCATCTTCCATTAAAGCACGAAGCCTTACATGGGCTTTCATCTTACCTGTAGGATGTGTATTAAATAATCTTGCTTGAGAAATTGGGGCAGGTCCTATGAATGATGAATCTTTATTCACCTGGGGACAAGCTTCAGAACAACAAGCACAACTCATACAAGTGGATAAAGGATACATCTGCTGTTGCTGTTCTTGAGTTACCTTCGGACCAAATCCTTGTATGAAAGACCCATCACTATCTACCCATGCAGAGACCCTTTTTAAATTTTCAAAAAGAGGCGTCCTATCTACTACAAGATCACGGATCAAGGGGAATTTTGTAAAAGGGGCTAGCGTGACAGTTGTACTACCTGTTTGTTTAAGTAAAGTAGCTATAATAGCTGTACAAGCTTGACGTGGTTTACCATTAACAAGCATTGAACATGATCCACAAACCTCTTCTAAACACCCTTGTTCCCAAACAACAGGAGTTACTTTTTCTCCCTGTTTATTAATTGGGTGTTTTTGAATCTGCATTAAACATGAAATTACATTGTCTCCAGGAAGCAAATCAAATTCGAACTCTTCCCAATATTGATGCCCTTGCGTCCCTCGATAGATTTTCAATACAAACTTCATAAAATTCCCTTTTTAAATTGGCAACTTAATTACCTGTGGAATATTTTCTAAATGAGGCTTTACTTTAGATGCCTTTGAATAATCTCTTTTTATCGGTTTTAAATGCCGAATGTCAATAGGTTCATAGGAAATGACCGGCTCATCTTGAGTTTTATCATAAGTCGCTATTGTTTTTTTCATCCAGTTTTCATCATCACGTAGTGGAAACTCCGGTTTAAAATGGGATCCTCTAAATTCATTACGTAAAAGAGCCCCTTTTGTAATCGCAAGCGCAAGCTCAATCATGTATTTAAATTGATTAGCAAATACATACGTCTGATTCATAAGACCACCATGATCATCTAAACAAATATGCTCATAACGCTCGCGTATCTTTTTAATAAACTCAAGCGTCTCTTCAAGCTGCGCATTCTCTCGCTTCACAGTAACATGCTTTACAAGCTCATCTGCAAGCTCTTCATGAAGCTTATGGACATTTTCTTTTCCTTTTCTTCCAAACAACTCTTTCTTGAATTTTTCTTCCTCAAAAAGAGCTTCATCAAAAATTTTGCTATCAATCTGCGAATGATCTTTCGTTAACCCCTCAAGATATCTAGGGATTTCTACTCCAACAACAAGCCCACTAAAAATACAAGAAAGCAAAGAATTTGCTCCTAAACGATTTGCCCCATGATATTGGTAATCTGATTCACCAATATTAAAACAGCCTTTAAGATTTGTCATTTGTCGATATCTTTCAAATCGATCTGTATCATCTGCTGCAGGCCAATCTACCCAACCACCTCCCATAGAATAATGCACAGCCGGAAAAATCCTCATGGGAACTTTTCTAGGGTCTTCTCCCGTAAATTTTTGATAAATATCCAAAACTGATTCAAGCTTATGTTGGACAGCCTCCGAAAGATGTGTCACATCAAGATAAACCTGCATTTTTCCCTCAATACCAAGCCCCATCTCAGTAATACGCAAAACTTCTCTCGCCCCAATATCTCGTGGGACCAAATTACCAATAGCTGGATACATCTCTTCTAAAAAATACCAAGGCTTACCCGTTACGCCACAGGGAATCACTTTCCCTTCAGGGGTTTTTATCGTTTTAGAAGAGTCCCCATAAACCCACATTCTCCCCCCTTCTCCACGAATCGACTCTGACATAAGTCTTAACTTGTCTCGGCCAGGAATTGCTGTCGGATGAATTTGAATAAACTCAGGATTGCCATACTTCATACCCTGCATATATAATCGCCCATTAGCAGCCCCTGTACAAAATGTTGAATTAGTCGACTGCCGAAATAACATCCCAAGGCCACCTGTTGCAATCACAACAGCATCTGCTTTTAAAACCTCTAGCTTCAACGTAAGAAGATCTTGCATCACAATCCCACGCGCTATCCCCTCATCATCAAGAATTAACCTCATAAATTCATGATGCTCATATTTTTTTACATACCCTGTCATCTCAAATCGTCTAACCTGTTCATCTAAAGAATACAAAAGCTGCTGACCTGTAGAGGCACCACAAAAAGCTGTTCTATTATAAAATGTTCCACCAAATCTACGAAAATCTATATTCCCTTCAGGGGTTCTATTAAATGTACACCCTAAACGATCCATCATCATTATGATTTTAGGAGCACATAAACACATCTCAACAATAGGTGGTTGATCCGCTAAAAAATCACCACCTTTAATCGTATCGTAAGCATGAATAAGCGGAGAATCTTCCTCCCCCTTCATATTCACTGCAGCATTAATCCCACCTTGAGCACACACAGAATGAGATCTCTTCACTTTGGTTAAAGAAATCAACTTAATATAATAACCCTGCTCAGCAAGTTTCATCGCCGCGGAAAGGCCTGCTAAACCCCCTCCTACAATAATCACTTCTTTTTTCATGTGATGCATACTTCTCTCTCTTATCTAGCCAAATTTAACCAATAGGTGCCCCATATAGATGCTAACCCAAAAAAAGCAATCAAAACCATAATACCCACGCAAACATTAACAAGCCTTGCTTGCGACCGTGCCCGAATGACCCACCCCCACGTAATACAAAATGTCCAAAGTCCATTAAATGCATGAAAACAAGTAGCTAACACAAAAACTGTATATAGCATGGCCTTAAATGGACTTTTAAAAGCATCACGCACCATAAGCAGTGTAGCCGTTCCAAAATCAGGACTAACTGCCACCACTTGATTAATAGTTAAATGCTTTTTTGTTAAACCTTCCAGCCACCTTGTATGCTGCTGAGCATCTTGCTCTTTAGTAAGTGCATTTTCTAAATTCTGATTGAACGTATCCATAGATGTATCCAGATGGTCTACATGAATATTTTGAGATAGTTTTTTTTGCAAAAGTTCCCTGTGTTGCTCAACTTGATCATAACTGTAAAGTTGGACACCTAAACGTGGGGCAACCGTATAAAGACCCGGATCTAAATCAAGACGGGTAAAATAAAAGTCTCTATCTCCAACTCTTGCATAATCAGGATAGCGATAAAAACGCATATATCCCACATGCAAAATAATTCCAACAAGCAATAACCATGAAGTGATCCTTTGCCATGTGTAAGCGTGGTTTCTTGGATAGCTTGTTAAAGAAGGCTTATCACCACGAGAAGGCCATGAATTACTTTTACCCGTCAGCGCATATTTTATCCCAAGCCCTCCATGCACTAAAATAGGAACCCCTATCAAAAAGATCTCCAAAAAAGGAAGATAAGGTAAATTTTTAATAAAATTTACAGCTCGAATAAATCCTGATCCATTTTCTCCAAAAAGTAATGCCGCTTGCGAATTGGTTAATAAATGCTCAATTAAAAATAAAACTATCATCAGCCCTAAAATCGAGTGAACCCTTCTTAACAAATAGCTTTTTGGAATCGTAGATGTCTTTACAGTCATAAATGAAGTCCCTTGATACAAACTCTATTTTTTCTTACCTACATCTTACATGCCTTAAACAAGAAAAAGAAAAAAGACAACAACAATATGACGAAGATCAACACATACTAACTCAACTAGCTACTAATGACGCTTTGCGAG
>JBAWWQ010000035.1:0-10102 GCA_037146655.1 Chlamydiota bacterium
TTATTTTGCTTTCAGCAGCTAGCGACATCTTATTTTCTCCTTAAATTTATAAATAACGGCAAAAAACTTGTTCTTTTTGCTCGATAAGAGCTTTAAACTCTTGATAAGCTTTTTCTAAATCATCATTTACAATGATTACATCATAATTTTTAGCCTGCTCCATCTCTTGCTCCGCATAAGAGAGCCTTAGACGAATCGCTTCTTCAGACTCTGTATGCCTGGAAGCTAGTCTCTTTTGCAAGACTTCTATCGTTGGAGGCTTAATAAAAACAAAGATAGTATCAGCATTTCCCTTAAGCTGCATAGCTCCTTGCGTATCAATTACCAAGAAAACATGTTTCCCCTGATTTTGCAAAGCATACACTGTGGACTTAAGTGTACCATAATTATGGTTAAACACCTTAGCCGATTCCAAAAAGGCACCCGCCTCTTTCTTTTCTGTAAATTCTTCTTCTGTTAAAAAAATATAATCTTGAAAGTTTTTTTCGTGACCTCTAGGAGCTCTTGTCGTACATGAAACACTCCTTGCAAGACTATGAGGATAATTTCCTATAAGCTTGTCTACAAGAGTAGTTTTCCCAGTACCAGCTGGAGCACTTACTACAAAAAGCAATCCTCTTTCTATATTTCCTAAAAGTCCCATACTTACTCTATATTGTGAACCTGTTCTCGTATTTTTTCTATTTCACCTTTAATCCCTAAAGCTTTATTTAGAATTTCTATTTTAGATGATTTAGAAGCTATTGTGTTCACTTCCCGCTGCATTTCTACAAGTAAGAACTCTAAAGTTTTCCCTACGATTTCTTTTTCTTTCTGCACGTTAACTGCAAACTGGTTTAAATGTGCTTTTAACCTATCAATTTCTTCTGTGATATCGGATTTATCTACATAGATTACAAGTTCTCTAGCTATTCTTTCCTGAACTTCTAAGCTTGCAAAATCAAACTCTTGTAATTTTAACTCTAGTTTTTTTCGATATTCTTGAGGAAGATCTCGACTAGAGGCTTCTATCATTTCTAGTTCGCGTTGAATATTTCCTAAATACTCCAAAATATTAGAAGAAAGCTTAGCCCCTTCCTCCCCTTTCATCTTTAAAAGAGCCTGCATAGCTTTATTAAAAGCATTTTGCAAAGCAGCAGTGAATGCAGCCCACTCTGTTTTTTGCACCCTTGGCAATCCAGAAAATTGCTCCATAAGAAATGCTATAGAAATCTGTTCTCTTGGAATAAAAAGTTCTTCCGCTAATTTTTCCCAAGCTTTTTTATAAGCCTTGAATACGGAAGCTTCAGGAACACATGCTTCGATATAGTCTGATACGACTGTTTTAGAGAGCTTAACTGTAACTTGCCCTCTTGTAATAAACTGACCAACCCACTTACGTATATCAATTTCTAATGATAAAAGCTCTTTTGGTAAAAATACTGAAATGTCTAGCATTTTCCGATTAACTGAATAAATTTCCAAAAAATAAGAAACTCCATCTTCTATAAAAGTTTCTTTTCCATATCCAGTCATGCTGTTTAACATCGTCGACCTTTAAGCTTAAAATGTAGCTATCAGTGTTTAATATTTAATTAACGAACGAATAGGCTCAAAAGAGAGCCTGTGAATAGGTGTCACCCCATAGGCTTTTACAGCCGTAATATGCTCTTTTGTTGCATATCCTTTATGAACATCAAATCCATGGGTAGGCCACTGTTTATGGTATTCTCTCATCATATCATCTCGAACTTCTTTAGCAATAATTGACGCCGCAGCAATACTCAAACTTCGTTGATCTCCACGAATCAAAGCTAATCCAGGAAGAGTTGTCTTTGGAAAATAACTACCATCTACCAAAATATAGTCAGTTTGCACCTTAAGATTTTTCACCGCAAGGAGCATAGCTTGCATAGATGCTTGTAAAATATTAGTCTTATCAATGCCAGAGGCATCTATAACCCCTATCGCATAAACAACCTGAGGATGCTCAATTAACATCTCATAAAGCTTTCTACGTTTAACTGGATCTAATAACTTACTATCTTGAACGCCTTCAAGCTTTGCATCAGGAATGATATAACACGCACAAGCAACGACAGGGCCTGCTAGTGGCCCTCGTCCAGCCTCGTCCAATCCAACAACTACTTGATAACCTAATTCATAAGCTTGGTTTTCAAATAAAAATGAAGGAGTATCCTTGTGCTGTGTCATTGTCTATCTCTTCTGCTTGCTCTATTTGGTTAGGTTCAATTAGCTATTAGCGTCTTCATTAGACTCTTGCGCAACTGGCACATCTTCAACAACAGCAATGCGTTTTCTTTTAGAAGTGAATTGTTCTTTAATCTTAGCTTTCTTACCAAATTCGCCTCGAATATAGTAAAGCTTGCTACGACTTACTTTACCTTCTTTAATCACTTCAATTTTCGCAATCCTTGGACTATGCACAGGAAATACTCTTTCCATAGCTGCTCCATAAGCAATACGGTAAAGAGCGAAAGTTTCAGATAGCCCTGACCCTCTCTTAGCTATTACAGTACCTGTAATTGCTTGCACACGCTCTTTATTTCCCTCAACAATTTTAGTATGAACCTTCACAGTATCTCCTACACGAAAATCTGGAAGATCTTTCTTTAGCTGCTGAGACTCTATTTCTTCTATCAGTCTATCACGACTCATGATATTTACTCCTTTTCCTCAATCAATTTTAGAGGGATTGTCTTATTAAATCTGGACGAACTTTTCCCGTTTTTTCCAATGCCTGCTTTTTTTTCCATTTCTCAATCTCCCCATGATGTCCACTCATTAACACCTCTGGAACACTTAACCCCTCAAATTCAGGGGGCCTTGTATAATGGAGATTATCAAAAATCCCTTCTTCGAAAGAATCTTGCTTTACAGCTTCAGGATGCCCAATTGTTCCAGGCAAAAATCTTATTACTGCATCCAACAATACAAGAGCTGCTGGAGCTCCACTTGTTAAAACATAATCCCCAATAGAAATTTCTTCATCCACCTCTAAACTCACAGCCCTTGCATCAATCCCTTCATAATGACCACAAAGAAGAATCAAATGAGACCTCTCTGCAAGCTCCTTACAAATGGAAGCATTTAAAACCCTTCCCTGGGGAGAAAGATACACAACATGGGAGTCAGCTCGCCTCACACTCCTAATCGCATCTACTACAGGCTGTGGCTTCAGAACCATTCCTGGCCCTCCACCATAGGGTCTGTCATCAACCGTCTTATGCTTATCAAGAGCAAAATCCCTTATATTCACAAGATCAAAGGAAATAATCCCACGATCTTGAGCCCTTTTGATCATACTTACATCGAGAGGGCCCACAAAATACTCGGGAAATAGCGATAGGATTGAAAACTTCATCCTAGAACTACGCTTTAACCGCTTTTCTTCTAGCTCTTCTCTTCTCACGAATCACTTGTTGTCTCTGATCTAGCTTATGTTGGTAAGCTTGAATAACCGAAGGGGTATTTCTCGCTACAAATGTTCTTGCATTATCAGAAATTTGAGCACCTTGCTCTAACCAATAAGTCACTCTTTCTGCATTCACTTCACTAGCTTGTCCAGTCTTATCAAAAGGACGGCTCCAACCAAGTTTCTCAATATACTTACCATCTCTAGGATGTCTTGTATCTGTCACAACTAGACGATATGTCGTATGATTTGTTCGTCCTTGTTGGCGTAATCGTATTTTAAGTGCCATAATTTCACTATCTCCTGCTTTTTCCCACGAATTCTAATAAAAAAACCTAAAAAACTCGATAAAATTTATCCATATTGCTCTTTTTTTTCATAAATCCTAGAAAAAGGACTTACCTTGAGACATTTTTGACATCATATCAGGGTTTTTCAAAAAATCTTTCTTCATTTTAGGCATTTGTTTCATCATTTGCTTAAGTTGCTTAAACCCTTTTACCATTCTATTTACATCATCTACTGTAGTTCCACTGCCTAAAGCGATCCTTCTTCTACGACTAGGAACGAGTTCTTCTAGCCCTAATCTCTCATCTTGAGTCATGGATAAGATAATAGCCTCCATCTGAGCAAACTTCTCATCAGACCCTTCTAAACCCGCTAAATCCCCCATTCCAGGAATCATCTTAAGCAAACCCTTAATAGACCCCATCTTCTTCATTTTACCCATTTGCTTTAAATAATCATCATAAGTAAAAGAAGCTTTCCTTAATTTTTCTTCCATCGCTGCAGTTTCTTCTTCATCGACATGCTCCTTAGCCCTACGGACAAGGTTTATCACATCCCCCATACCCAAAATACGATCAGCCATAGAATGGGGATTAAAGGGTTGAATATCCCCCATTTTTTCCCCGATACCTTCGAATTTCAAAGGTTTTTTAGTGATTTCACGAATAGAAATTGCAGCTCCAGCTCTAGCATTTCCATCAAGCATCGTTAAAATCGTTCCAGTAATCCCTATCTTTTCATCAAATTGCTGAGCCGTTTTAACAGCATCTTGTCCAGTTGTAGCGTTCGCTACAAAAAGGACCTCATGTGGAGCTGTCACCTTTTTCAATTTCTCCAGTTGCTTCATAAGGTCATCATCAATATGCAATCTTCCTGCTGTATCCAGAATCACAACCTCAAACCCTTCGCTCTTGGCTTTTTTTAAAGCTTCTTTACCAACAACAACTGGATCCGACTCTCCTTCTATGGAAAAAACAGGCACTTGGATTTGCTCTCCTAGCTTTTTAAGCTGCAAAGCAGCCGCTGGTCTTTGAAGATCACAAGCAACAAGTAACACTTTTTTATTGTTGTTTTTAGTAAAGTATTGAGCAAGTTTTGCACTCTGAGTTGTTTTTCCACTACCCTGCAATCCACACATCAAAAAAACAGAAGGATACCCATCTAAATATACAGAAGACTCCTTATCTCCCATCAGCTCAACAAGCTCAGCATGAACAATACTAATAAATTGCTCTCTGGGTGATACAGACCGAATAAGATCCACCCCTAAAGCTTTTTCCCTAACTTGTTTCACAAACTGCGATGCAACACTATAATTCACATCAGCATCCAAAAGAACAAGGCGCACTTCCCTCACAGCATTAGCAATCGTCTCTTCAGTTAACGTCTTCTTAGATCCTAATCTCGAAAAAAGATCTTGAAACTTTTCTGTTAATGCACCAAACATAGGGACTCATTGTAAGTTAAAAATAAAAACAACAGTTTACTTCTTTTTTTTAAAGAAATCATATATAGTTTAATCAATTCATCTATTCTATTTCAAGAAAAATGAAACGATCTAATCCAGCATAATCTTGTTCACACCAAATTCGCTTCCAAACACTAGTAGAAAACATTTCAATTACAGATTCTTTTTGGTTAAATCCTATCTCTAAAGCAACAAGAGCCCCTGCATTTACATAACGATGTAGATGGCAAGATAATTTTTTAAAAAACTCAAGACCCTTCATCTTTGCTGTTAGAGCAAGTTTTGGTTCAAAATCTTTAACAGATTTTTCAAGACCCTCAAAATCTTCTTCGGCAATATAGGGCGGATTACATACAATCAAATCAGCTTTAGGTACTTGATGAAAAGCATCCAAAAAGTCCCCGAGCACACAATTTACCTCTACATGATTTGCTAAAGCATTGTACTGCGCGACTTCAAGCGCTTGCTTAGAAATATCTGCAAGATAGACACTACATTCTGGCTTTTGTTTTTTTAATCCAATCCCTAAACACCCCGATCCACAGCAAAGATCATAAACACAAGAAACAAAACGACCTTTGATCTTATTTAAAATTTTATCGAGCAAAATCTCCGTCTCTACCCTAGGAATCAAAACTCTTTCATCTACACAAATTTTGCACCCATAAAATTCAACAAATCCCAACACATAAGCCAAAGGCTTACCCGTCGCTTTATCTGCTAAAAAGCTTTGTATTTTGTCTAAATCTTCAGGAATTATATCCATATCTGCTTTAAGATACAGGTTAGATCTGTCAACATTAAATACAAACGCTACAATCTCTTGAACATCTCTTTGAGTTACATTTTGATTGTTTGCATAAAATTTTGTATAATAGTGGATGATATCTAAAAATGTTTTCATGAATGAGTCAGCTTGACGTCATAATAATGAGCCACCAAAGCCTCTGTAATATCATCTAAATCCCCTTCCATAACTCGATCAAGCTTATAAAGAGTTAAATCAATTCGATGATCCGTTAATCGATTTTGAGAGAAGTTATAGGTCCGTATTCTTTCTGAACGATCTCCAGAACCTACTTGAGAAGAGCGTAGAGAAGAAACCTCTTCTTTATGCTGCCTTCTTTTCTCTTCCACAATTTTAGCACTCAATAAGCGTAGAGCTTTTTCTTTATTCTTATGTTGAGAACGTTCTTGCTGACAATACACTACCGTACCCGTTGGAATGTGAGTAATCCTTACGGCAGAGTCTGTCGTATTGATATGCTGACCTCCAGCTCCAGAAGCCCTATAAGTATCTATTCTAAGATCTTTTTCATCTATTTTAACTTCTTCTTCTTCATCAGGCTCGAGCAAAACAGCTACTGTAATTGCTGATGTGTGAACACGCCCTTGAGCCTCTGTTGCAGGCACCCTTTGAACGCGATGAGTTCCAGCTTCATACTGCATAAGTCTAAAGGCATTTTTTCCAGATAAAACAAAGATATACTCTTTATAACCACCAAATTCACCTTGCGTATAAGAGAGTAGTTCCATCGTCCACTGATGTTTGTCAGCATAAAGCTTGTACATTCTCACGCAGTCACCCACAAACAGGGCCGCCTCATCGCCACCTGTACCAGCCCGCAATTCAATAATGACATTACGACTGTCTCTAGGATCGGGGGGGACAAGAATTGTATGGAGTTTCTTTTCTAAACTTTCTAACTGGTTTTTTTGAAAGGAAATATCTTCCTTAACCATCTCTAAAAGCTCCTGATCCGCCTCTTCTTTTAAAAGAGCTTGATTCTGCATAAGAGCTTTCTGAGCATCTTGATACTGTTTCCACAGTTCGTGAATTTCATAAAGATATGAATGTTCCGTTGTTAAGGCCTTATATTGCTTTTTATCTGCAATGACTTCAGGCCTTCCCAACAACTCTTCAACTTCACCAAATCGCAGCAAGAGCGCATTGACTTTTTCTTCCATTTAAATAGTCACACTCTAAATTATGATGAAGCACTACCTTCTGTAGATGATGCTTTTTTTGATTTAACGGAAGTTTTTTTTGCCCCTTCTGAAGCATCAGTTGTCGCAACAACTTTAACTGCAGGAGAAAGTTTCTTTGCCTTCTTCTCTATCTTCATCTCATCAGCACGTTCTTTTTCTTTTTCAGCTAATTTATCTGCAGCAACTTTTTTGTTCACATATTTCTTATTAAATTTATCAACACGACCTTCTGCATCCACAAACTGCTGATTTCCAGTGAAAAATGGATGTGACTTAGAAGAAACAGCCACTTTATAAACTGGATACTCTTTCCCTTCAAACATATCTTTATCTTTAGGTTGCAATGTGCTTCCACAAACAAACTTCTCACCTGTTGCTGTATCTAGAAAGATAATATCTTGATACGGAGGATGTCCTTTCTTTTTCATAACTTATACCTTTAAAAATTGGTTCTCTTTTTTGATCACTAAGATTAACTAGGAAATTAATTTAAAACAAGCGCTTTTCCTACCAAGTCTTCAAGCCAGAGATAAGAGTGTTTTTAATTCTTGTTTATTCAAAAAAAGAATAGAAAAACCAGAGAGAAGACTTGTTGCCAAGAAATCCCCCCTTTGAAATAATCGTCGAACAATCTTATGTTAGGAGGCCTCAGTATTATGCATAAACTTTCAAAAGCTAAAAGCATCAATCCACTTAGTCCTCTTAAATATCTTATTTTAATCACTATTGGTCTGAGCCTGTTTTGCAACCTTTTTGATTCGCTTTTCCCCTATCTTAATATCCCAAGACCCCAAGTTTTCTTATCCCTATCTCTTTGGGGTATTAAGCATTGCTTTTTCTGGCAATTTTTAACCCATTTTTTTATTAGCCCCATTTCTCAAGGGGTAAACATTTCTTTTATTCTCTATATCGTCTTTAACATGTATTTTTTATGGATGGTAGGATCCTCTGTTATCGCCCAAAGAGGCCCTAAACATTTTTTGGCGCTCTATCTAGGGGGCGGAATCTTAGGTGGCGTGATTTCTGCTCTTATTTTATTAAGCACCTACGCTCTTACTCCCATTGCAGGGATTAATCCAGCTCTTTACGCTCTTTTGACTGCTTGGATGATCTTGTTTCCTGAAATGCAAATTCTACTTTTTTTTACCATTCCCGTGAAAATTAAATGGCTTATTCTTGGAATCCTAGGGGTGAATCTTGCTATGGATCTATCTCACGGGGATCTACTTCATTTCTTACCCTACCTATCCTCTGTCCTTTTTGGCTACTTTTACGCTATATTAGGATGGAGTCTTCACAGCCCTTTTTCACAGCTACATTCTTTTGAAAACTTACTCATTCGTCTTCGTGATAAAATAACTGTCAACTCTTTTTCTTATCCAAGTTATCAACCTCAAAGCCGTGGTAAAATTTATGATTTTAAAACTGGAAATCTCCTTCTAACAGAAGAAGAATTTATGGATGCTTGCCTTGCTAAAATCGCGAAATACGGCAAAAATTCTTTATCTTTAATAGAAAGATGGAAAATGAAAAAAATTTCTAAAAGAAGAAAAAACCAATCTCAGTAAACACCTAATTCCTTAAGGTGTCTCAAATAAAGAGTTTTAGCAGTTAAAATCCCCTCTAAAACTCCTTCTTCATAACGAAATAAAGGATGAGCCTCAAGCTCTGGAAAGTCAAATACCTGCAAAAGATCGTCAGACGTTATATAAGGGATAATCTCCCTAGCAAATTTCAATAATTTCTCTTGTTGAAACGCAATCAAATCCTCAAAAGCTTTTTCCATTTTGAATCCTTCGTAATTTAAAAAATTCTTTAAGTAAAAAAGAAGACTGCTCCTCTAGAACATATCGACTCACTTCTAACTCATGTGTAGGATGTTTCACCTCTAAAAGATTCACCCAGCTTTCACACGCTCCGTGACGCTTATCTTTAGCTCCAAAAACAAGTCGCCGCACCCTGGAAAGTAAAATGGCGCCTAAGCACATACTACACGGCTCTAATGTTGTATAAAGTGTTGCCTCAGTTAATCTCCAGTTTTTTAAAATAGAACTGCCCTTTCTTAAACATAAAAGCTCTGCATGCGCTGTAGCATCTTGCAAAGACTCTACCTGATTATAGGCTGTTGCAATAACCTGATTGTCACAAACCAAAATAGCACCAACTGGAACTTCCTGCTTCTCAAAAGCATTTTTAGCCTCATCCAAGGCTATTTGCATAAAATATTCATCCCATTGATGCTGATTTTTCAAAAAAACCTTCCGCCTTTATTTTTTTTAAAAAACTATTTTTTATACTTGTTTGTTTTTTAAAAACCGTTAATTAAATCTTTTTGTTTGTTTTAAATTTTTTATTCTTAAGTAAGCAGATTTGCCCTGCAATAAAAAGATCTATCGATAGAGTGTCAAGAAGACTCTTTAACGTTGAATATATTGTTAACCTTCTGCTAAAATTAGGATATGTTATAGAGCATCTTTTTATATGTCTATGTCTAAAACTCTCATATAAGGGAGATCATAATGTCTTTAGATAAAGGAATGAAAGAAGAAATCACGAAGAAGTTCCAGTTGCACGAAAAGGACACTGGTTCTGCTGATGTGCAAATAGCAATTCTTACTGAAAGAATTGCGGAACTTACAGAGCATTTAAAATTAGCTCCAAAAGATCATAGTTCTAGACTTGCTCTTTTAAAGCTAGTAGGTCAAAGACGTAAGTTGTTGGATTATTTAAATTCCACCGACACTAAGCGTTACCAAACGCTTATTACGAGACTTAATCTACGTAAGTAATCTAAACTTCGATGATTTTATAGTTTTTTGTGGTGTTAAGAAGCGGTCTTCTTAACACCATTTTTTTTGTACTCCCTTCAGATATTGAATCTAATCACATAAATTGTTACTATTTGCTTTTGTAAACCCATTTGAGGTCGTTTGAGGTTAGGT
>JBAWWQ010000036.1:0-10053 GCA_037146655.1 Chlamydiota bacterium
ACAAGGAAGGGTAGATAATTCACTTAAAACATTAGCACTTAATTTTATTCCATATGTTTGTGGGTTATGACAAATAATCAAAGGCAATCCCACTTTAGAGATCTCATAAAAATATTGAAAACACTTTAATTCTTCAGATTTACTATAAGAAGGAATAGCTATTGAACATCCATCCGCACCTAAGGCCTTCGCCTGTTTCGTTAATAAAATCGAATCTCTGAAATTCAGGCCATCGCAGGCTAAAATAACAGGCATATTTTTTTTTGTAACACCTAAGACTATTTTAAGAAGATGTTGCTTTTCTTCAATGTTTAAAGAAGAACCCTCTCCCGCAACACATCCAACCAGCAAACCATCGGATCTCTCATCTAAATGCCACAAAACAAGCTCCTGCAGCCTTTTATTATCAACCTCTAGTTTTTTATCAAAAGGGGTAATAAGCGATACAAAAGAACCTTGATACATCATTTTTTCCTAATTATCTATTAAAATTAGATATTAGGAAATCAGTTCTCTTTACATCAATCAAATTATAAAAATTAAATTAATAAAAGACCATCGCTTCTAACGATATCGTCCACAACACTTTTCCAAAGATCATAGATAGACATAAATTCTTTCATAGCGGCTTTAAATAAAATAAAATCCGAAGCAATTTTGATTTCTTGAAAAACCACCACAAAGCCTTCTTTGGGATAAGCTTTTAAAAAGCCCCCATGAGACTGGATTTTAACATAATTTAAAGACTGAAGGTTGTCTTGAAGAGTAGGGGTCAACTCTTCAAGAGGATAATCAATATTAGCCTTAATCAGCCAAGTCCCTTTTGTGGGGTGTGCCTCAAAATACACCTCTATCCCTTCTATAATCAACTTAGCTTTACATTGATCTATAAGTTGGTGCTTTAAAAGCATATAAGGAATATAATACAACAAAACACCTCATTAATTAACTCTCTAAAAAAAACTATTTTATCATATTTATGTGATTTATATTTAATTAAAATTAAATTTTTACAAATAATTTGATGTAAATCCTTTTTAAACATTGGCGGTTAATTGGTTGGGGTGTCTTGGTAAAAAGAGCCCCATGACAGCTTTTTCACTTTGTTAAAATTTTCCTTATCTCTTTTCAGCACCTTTCTATGAACAAGCCCCTCAGAAGAGGTGCAGGATTCCCACTCAATATAACCAGGTCTTAGCAAAGGCTGCCGAAGAACTCGTTCACCCTTATCTGGTTGTAAGTTTTTTGAAATCACTAAGTAAGAAAATTTTTCATCTTCATAACCAAGAGACCCACTTTTAACCAATCTATGTAAAGAAGTTCTAGGTAATCTCTGTGAAAAATGACACCAATCACTACCTTGAATTGGACAAGCCTTGTTGTGCGGGCATGGTGCTAAAATATTCCCTCCAAGACGTATAAGTATTTCTCTCATTTTCATAAGTTTTTTATAACCAACTGGCGTTCCAGGCTCTAAAATTACAAGCAGCTTTACAAAACGATCGAACACTTGAGTAAGAATGTTTTCCCAAAGCTCTGAGTTGACCTCTCCTAAAGAATAAGAAATAACAACTAGATCATAGTGTGAGCTAGGAAGAGTTTTAGTATAATCTTCTAAAATCCAAGGCGTTTTAATCGATAAAGATAGGGCGTTTATAAGAGTTTTTCCTATTTTAATAAGCTGTGGGTCTTTTTCTAAAAAAGTATAAGAGTCTAAACCTTCTAAAACCTGCTTTGCCGCCCAAAAAGCTGCACCAGAACCTGCTCCTATATCCAAAATTGACGTAATCTCGCCAGATAAACCCCCTTTTTGAATTTCCGAAAAGACCGAATGGTTAGCAGCAAATGTGGCCGGAAACCTTGTACACAAATAAGCTAAAGCCTCTTCATATGTTTTAATAAAAGTCTGCTCCGAAGAAGCTTTTTCTCTATAACGCAAAGATAGAGCCTCCGAGCTTGCATATAAATCTTTTCTATCAACAGTATTAACTAGCTCTTCTATTATAAAAATCAACTCTTCTGGTAATTGCATATTTCAGTCTGGGTGAAAATATTCTTGGAATTTTGTTGTAACAACCAAAGCACCAAAAATTATACTAAATCCAGCAGCAATAAAAAAGGGAATACCTGATTGCTTAGATAAAAAAGGGCCAACAATAACTGGTGCTAGCATCATAGCCAATGATTGTATAGACTGACTAAGGCTTAAAATTTTTCCCTGCACCTCTTTTGGTGCGGAATTAGAAATAATTCCAGTACAAAGTGGCCAACCAAAACTCGCTATTAAAACAGAAAATCCAACAATAGCAGAAAAAATCCAAATCTCTTTTAAATAAGCACAAGCAAAAACAGCTATAGCAAAAAATAAAGCCTCAAATACAAGTAGGCTCTTGCTCCGAAAATGCGGTAAAAACACTTTGTATAAAAGCGCACTTCCAATAACCCAGGAAAGCCCCATGATAGCCGAGATATCGCCTATTAATGATATTTTAGCTGAAAACTTCGTTACTAAAAAAGCTGGTATAAGCTGAAAAAGCATGTTCCAAGAAAGTAAATAGAAAAAATACATTAAATATAAAGGCCTAATAGCTTGTATCTTGAATGCAAATTGTATATTGCGCAACCCCCCAATGAAATCAAAAGAGTGTTGTAGTTTTAAAGAAATAGTCTCTACAAACGCAAAAAGAAGAAAAAATACATTAATACCCGCGAAAACAGCCCCCACCCATAAAGGAAACGACAAATTAAAAAAAGGATGCAAAGTCGTATCTGAAAGCTTTCCCCCAATAAAGGGTCCTATAACAAATGTTATTCCAGCCAGCATGGAACCTATACCATAACGCTTAACTCGATCTTTTTGGTTTTTACTAAGATCTGCTATAGCAGACAAACAAAGAGCTAAATTACCAGCAGACGAACCCATAACAAGTCTAGAAAGAAAAAGTAAATAAACCCATTTATGTTTTATGCTAAGAGCGCAAAGAATATATCCTACGCAAGTTAAAATTGTTGTAATAAGTAGTGCCTTTTTTCTTCCAAACCTATCAGCAAATTCTCCGATAATAGGAGAAAAAACAAACTGAGCAAGTGGATAAGCGGCCAAAAAAAGTCCTAAAATAGCCGATTTAGTATTATAAGAAAGCAAAGGCGATAAAATCGTCTCGTGTGGATTTAAAAAAAGAGGGGCAAAAATAGGAAAAACTATTGTAACGCCTAGTGTATCGATAAAAAAAGTAAAAAAAATAGAAAAAAGAGAAAATCTATGGTTTTTCTCAGAATCAAACGACATAACAAACAACTCCTATAGTTCTAACTCCCATCTTATAGGAGTTTTTTTCCAGTTTGCCAAGCACTCATTTACTTTTGAGAAATGACGACATCCTAAAAAACCAGAAGCGGAATAAGGCGATGGGTGCGAAGCTATTAAAACAACATGTGAATGTTCTATATTATTTAAAACGGTGTGACATTTTTTTAAAGCCGTCTTTCCCCAAAGCAAAAAAACCAGTGGGTCTTTTCTTCTACAAAGCGCCTCAACTACAGCATCTGTAAAAAGCTCCCAACCTATGTTAGAATGAGACCCAGGCTCTTTAGCTCTCACTGTAAGTGTCGCATTTAAAAGCAAAACTCCTTGCTGAGCCCAAGACTCTAAACAACCATGTGGTGGTGTCGATAAATTCAAATCAGACTTTAACTCTTTAAAAATGTTTTTCAACGAAGGAGGAAGCTTAACTCCCTTAGGCACACTAAAACTTAAACCATGCGCCTGACCCGGTCCATGATAGGGATCTTGACCAACGATAACAACTTTCACACTATCAAAAGGTGTTTTTGAAAAAGCATTAAAAACTAAATTTTCTTCGGGAAAAACCAAAAAACCCTCTTTTTTTTCTTTATCAAGGGTCTTATTAATTTTTTTAATATACTCTTTTTTTAATTCTTCTTCTAAAACTTGTCGCCAACTTTGATCTAAATACATATGTTAAATCCCATAAAAATCTCAAATCTACCACACTTTATAAAAAACAAAAAGTCTATCAATACACATTGACAGAAACCCCCTACAAATCCTACGATCTTTCTCTCAAATGGAGTAAATTATGAACGATTTAGCTGAAAACAATTTGATTAAATTTAAAAACATCTCGAAAAAAAAAGAGTCTATTTATGCTAATTTTCAAGTAAAAGGTTTGCGAAAAGGGGTTGAATTTTCTGCTTCTATTTCTGTAGACCTCTCTGCTGCAGAAATGCATTCGGGTGAAACTGTAGAAAAAATAGTAGAAAACTGTGCTAAAATTGGAATCAAAGAATTTAAAGCTGCAGAATTTGAATTCGAAGGAATATCTTCTTTATAATCTTTTTATATCTGGGTGTGGCGCAGCTTGGCTAGCGTGCTAGCATGGGGTGTTAGAGGTCGTAGGTTCAAATCCTATCACCCAGATTCTTTTGTGGTTTGATTAAATCTTCGTTTTGTACAAGCAAATAGCGAACATAACAAGGCTATCTCACGTCATCAGCTTAGCTCTGACTTCCTTTGTCAATTTCAATCATATCGGTTAGATAAACGAAATAATCTTCGAGGTTGTATCGGCTGTTTATACACGCTTCAACAACCTCTACAAAAACACAGCTTAAAGAGGATTCCTATTTAAAAAAAAGTTGTGTTAACAACTAGAAAAAACCGTTGTTCATAACTTGTTAAAAAGCCCTCTAAATTTTGTTCACAAGTTTTTTCATAAACAAAGACACTGAGTTGTAATCAGACTGTCGACAAGTTATGAACAACGATTTTTCTCTATGAATAACCGCTAACTTATCAACAAATCCACAACACCTAAAGAAGAATACTCTTATTACTTATATATATTTAGTTATTAGATCGTTGGGGATTTGTGCATAAATCGGCTCTTGAAAACTTTTTGCTTTTATTTTCCACAATCCGTATCCTCAATTTCTTTTTTAGGAAAACTAGTTATGCTAGAAAAGTTTTATCCTTCACATTTTTTTGACTTAGAGCAAAATCCTTTTGCAGATCTTTTTTTTTTAAATAAACCCGTTTGGGAAACCTTAAAAAACCTTAAAAAATATATAGACAGCCAAGTTCTTGGTTATATTTCTATTGATATTCCACAAGCGGCCTTTTTACTAAACTCATCTTTAATTAAAATTGGTAAGGGATCGAAAGTTTATCCAGGCGCTTGTATCGAAGGTCCTTGTATTATCGGAGAGCACTCAGAAATCGGGCCAGGAGCTTTTATTAGACCTTATACAATAATCGGAGATTACTGCAAAATAGGGCACTCTACGGAGGTTAAACACAGCATTTTATTAAACCATGCTAAGGCTCCCCATTTCAATTATGTGGGGGACTCCATTTTAGGATATGATGTAAATTTAGGTGCAGGTGTTGTTTGTGCAAATTTTAAAATCAACAAGACAATGATTCATATTCAAAATGAAACACAAAAAATCCCTACAGAAATGAAAAAACTAGGAGCTATCATAGGTGATAGCAGTAGCTTAGGCTGCAACAGTGTAATAAGTCCTGGATCTATTCTTAAAAAAAGATTTCTGTGCTTACCCTGTACTCATGTACAGGGATCTCATTTAATTTAATTAAAAAGGCTTTTTGCAATGAATGAATTTTCTTTTTCTAAATCGAAAATAGATTTCGAAAAATCTTTAGAGAAAGCAGTTTTTTCTCTTGGAGAAAGTTCTAAACTCCGCGATGCTTGCGAGTATGCTTTGCTCAATGGTGGAAAAAGAATTCGCCCTTTGATTGTTTTTATGATAGCCCATGCAATAGGAAAAAACTTTGATGTTTTGCAAGCAGCTCTGTGTATAGAATATTTCCATACAGCTTCTTTAATCGTAGATGACCTTCCATGTATGGATAATGATGATTTCAGAAGAGAAAAACCGTCTTTACATAAAGTTTTTGGGGAAGCGACAGCTCTTTTAGCTAGTTATAGTTTAATGACAGCTGGATTTCAAAAAGTTTATGAAGGAAGCAAAGAATATGCTAAATATGCAAATAATTCTAATGAAATTTGTTCTATTGCACTACATGAGATTTCTTTAGCAGCAGGGTTAGATGGGGCAACAGGGGGACAGTACTTAGATCTTTATCCCGATACTCTCTCTTTAGAAAGAGTCAAGTCTATCATAGAAAAAAAAACAACACGGTTGTTTGAAACATCCTTTTTGTACGGTTGGCTTTTTGGTGGCGGAGATTTATCTCTACTACAAACTATAAAAAAAATAGGATATCACTTTGGAATGGCTTTTCAAATAGCTGACGACTTAAAAGACTTTATGCAAGATAAGAAAAGAGAAAACTCTATTAACTTAGCTCTTATTTTAGGACAAAAAAAAGCAAAAGAGGCTTTTAATTTGGAGTGCTTACAATTAAATGAACTTGTAAAAACTCTAAAAATCAAAACAGAAAACTTTTTTTTGTTGCAAAAGAAACTCGAAGACTATGCTAAAAATTAAAGACGTATCAAGTAAGATACGTCTTTAAAAAGACTATTAAAAAGAAGATGTAGTTAAAGAGTCTTCTACCTCTTGATTAGATGAAGTAGCCTCAGGTAATCTTTTCGAAAGCATTTTTTCTAAAAGAACCTTTTCTATCTCATCAGCTAATAAAGGTTTAGCTTTGAGCACTTCTCTTACAGATTCTCTTCCTTGCTCTAATCTTTCTCCATTATAACTAAACCAAGATCCTTTTTTCTCTATTACACCAAAATCTACACCTAGATCTATAAGGGAACCTGTTCTGGAAATACCTTCATTAAATAAAATATCAAACTCAGCTGTTTTAAAAGGTGATGCCATTTTGTTTTTTACAACTTTTACTCTAACTCGATTTCCAATTTCCGCATTATCAGCTCCTTTGATTCCTGCAATTCGACGGATTTCCATACGAATAGATGCATAAAACTTAAGCGCTCTACCACCTGTGGTTGTTTCTGGACTACCAAACATTACACCAACTTTTTCTCGAATTTGATTAATAAAAATTGCACAAGTATTGGATTTAGCTAAAGTTGAAGTAAGTTTTCTTAAAGCCTGAGACATCAACCTTGCTTGTAAACCAATATGGTTATCTCCTATTTCTCCCTCTAATTCACTTTTAGGAACAAGGGCAGCTACAGAATCTATAACAATTAAATCAACAGCATTAGAACGAGCTAGCATTTCGGCTATATTTAAAGCTTCTTCACCAGAATCTGGCTGCGAAATCATAAGTTTATCTAAATTAACACCTATTTTTTCCGCATAAGCAGGGTCTAAAGCATGTTCTGCATCTATGTATGCTGCAACGCCACCTCCTTTTTGACAATTAGCAACAATGTGGGTTGCTAAGGTAGATTTTCCAGAAGACTCTGGTCCATAAAGTTCGACAATACGTCCACGAGGAACACCATAAATACCAAGTGCTAAATCTAATGAAACAGCTCCTGTTTTAATAACACTTATTTCGCGATTAGCATGGTGTTGACCAAGAGTCATAATAGACCCTTTCCCAAATTGTTTTTCAATATGGGCAATAGCTAGTTCTAACGCTTTCTTTTTAGCAAGATCAGTAGCTTCTGACATATAAATGTACCTTCCTCTAAATAATGTTTAAAAAAATAAACTATCTTTTTTTTCTTGACGTTTCGTATGTATATGAATCATGGCATAATTTTTTGTATTTGGATAGAGTCAAACTTTTTTCAAGGGGAGATAAACATGTATCTTGCTGGAGATATAGGAGGAACAAAAACTCACCTAGCTTTATATGAAAAAAAAAACACCACCTATATCCCCATAAAACAGAAAAAATTTCCAAGTGGGAGTTATGTGAGTTTAGAAAAAATTCTTAAAGAGTTCCTTTCTTCCTCAGAAAAAATAGAGAAAGCGTGTTTTGGAGTTGCTGGGCCTGTTCATCAAGGACGATGTGAAACACCCAATCTAGCTTGGATTATAGATGAGGAAATTTTAAAAAAAGAATTAAAAACAGAAAAAGTTTCTTTAATTAACGATCTTGTAGCTAATGCTTATGGTATTAGAACACTTTCAGAAAAAGATTTTTTTATTCTTAATGAAGGAACGGCTGGCATGGAGGGCAATCAAGCCATAGTGTCTGCGGGTACAGGTCTTGGAGAAGTTGGTCTTTTTTTCGATGGCCAACATCATAGTCCCTTTGCTAGTGAAGGAGGGCATTGTGATTTTTTTGTAAGAAATAAAGAAGAAGCTAATCTATTTTTTTATTTACAAAAAAAATATGGAGACCACGTTTCTTTAGAAAGAGTCTTGTCTGGACCTGGTTTAGAAAATATTTATGAGTATTTAATAACAACCTATTCAGAAGGACAGTCTTTTTTAGAAAAAACCAAAGAAAAGTCTTTAGCACAAATCGTTTCAGAAAAGGGTTTAAGTAAAGAATGTTTTTTCTGTGAAAAAGCACTGGATTTATTCACATCTTTCTATGGAGCAGAAGCCGGCAATAGCGTTCTTAAATTTTATGCATTGGGTGGTTTGTTTATTGGGGGAGGCATAGCTCCAAAAATTTTAGAGAAATTAAAAACATCTATTTTTATGAATGCTTTTACCGCCAAGGGTAGAATGGGATCTCTTCTTTCAACAATTTCTGTTAAAGTAATTCTCAACGAAGAAACCGCTCTTTTAGGCAGTTCCTATTATGCAAAGCATATTCTTTAGCCTATAAAAAAGACAAAGCTTGCAAAAATAAGACTCTCAAATTAGTTTGTTAAAACTAAATTTTCGCCACAAGTGAGTCGTTATGTTGTTTTTAAAAAAATATTACAGGTTTTTTTCTGGTATTTTTTTTGTTACCAATCTTTTTTGTTTTTCAAATAGTGATAGAAGAATTTCAGAACTAGAAAAGCAAATGTTAGAAATTGGTGGGTATAATCCAGCCGGGACATTTGGGGCGCACTTTGGTAATGCTTCTTTAGGTAATTCAGATTGGGAAGTTGGTGTAGATCTTTTGCTTTGGCAAACCCAAGTGGGAGGTACTGAATATGCTTATTCTGTAAATCATATTCAACCTTTAGGGACTGGATTTCCTTTAAAAGGAAAAATTAGTCAAATGACTTTTGATTGGAATTTTGGTTTTAGAATAGGAGGGGGAAAACAAAACCTTGTTAAAGGATCTGATCTGTTTTTAACATATACTTATTATAAAACATCAGCCTCTGATGGATATCACAAAGAGCTTCCTTCGGGTTTTTTAGGATTAACAGGTTTCTTAGACCCGGCAATTGTAGCAAAATCTGACTATCATTTGAATTATCAAAATATCGATGTTGAATTTGGACGTAGTTATTATGTAAGCCGTCAAGTTCTTGTTAAATCTAATATAGGATTAAAATTTTCTCGTATTTCTCAAAAGCAAACAAGCCACTATGGATTTGATGTGCAATCAGAAGATTTAGTTTCTTTTTCTTCTAATCTTAAAGATCAAAACTTATTTCTAGGAATCGGTCCAAGAATAGGTTTTTGTTCCAGGTGGTATTTAGGTCGTGAAGTTAGTTTATATAATAAAATAGGTGCCGCTCTTTTGTATGGGTACTTTCAAGTAAAAGACCACTATGATGCAGACGAGAAAAAAATACTTAACCAGCAAATGATTAAGTCGTTAAGTGAAATAAATCTTATAGGCTCAGCTCATAGGTTTTCCCCTTTTACTGAAATGTTAATAGGAGCTTCTTGGAATAGGTCGTATTTAAAGGACAAGGTGATTCTTACTATAAGTGTAAGTTATGAAACACTATATTTTTGGAGGGAAGCTCAAAAATTAGTGGCAGAAGGAGTTATAAAAACAGACAGCTCTTCGAATTTAATTAGTTCTTCTAGAGTTTTATTTGAAAGGCAAGCAGAAGATTTAGGTTTTAGAGGTCTTTCCTTAAAAGTAGAGGTGGATTTTTAAAAAACACCTAAATCACTTTTTTTAAACATGTTGTGTTTTTTTCTTTTTTATATTTGATTGTTTATTAATAAAAACAAAAAAGGCACCGGCAAATGGATCCGCTCGAAGCGTTT
>JBAWWQ010000037.1:0-10021 GCA_037146655.1 Chlamydiota bacterium
ATGATTTATTTCTTGGTTTTCATTTTGTAAAAGTGTGTCCATTGTAAGATGTTTTTTAACAAACTCTCCTTGAGCTACCTGAGCTTGTTTAATAAAGTCAGCCTCTAGAAGTCGAGAAATGAGCGTTTTTTTCGCTTTTTTCTCTAACAGAACTAGCCGGTTTTCTAATACTTTCAAAGCCTGATACTGTCTATAGGTTGTATATCCTATCAAAACCACAGGCATAAAAAGCAGCAACATCAAACACCCAACTGTTATAGGTAAATGATTAAGTCCCTTTATATAAAGGCTCGATACTTGCTCATTAGCTCGATGTCGCCACTGTTTAATTGGCTTTAAGATAAAATGAAGCTTCATATCTTAGGTCCTTTTTTGTAAGATCTATCTGCGTCCCTTCTTCCAATAATGCACTTTTTTGAGCTAACTCTTGAAAAAACACTTCTACAACATTTTGCTTTAAGCTAGTAACACTGCATCTTACACAAATTTTATAGGGAATTTCAGGATGCTCTATACTAGGATAATTTTCTAATGTGTACTCCAACTCTTCAAGCCGTAATCCTTCTTTAAATCGATCATCTTGTATTATTTTTTCCAAAAAAGAAGAAACAGACGTAGGCGTTAAATAATATCCATAAGGTTTTTTTGTTTTGTTTAAATATTTTTCTGCTTGCTTCAACCTTGTTAGAATCGAGTGGTCTTGTTCATTTTTTTGAAAAGCAGGCAACTCACTAGCATAGTTTTTAATTAAATAAGATAGTTGCTTATCCAAGCTGTTTTCTTTGGCTTTTAAAATCAATTGCGAAGAAAAAAAAGAAAAAACACTACAAATCACACAAGCTAACGCATACTTGCCTATTTTTTTGATAAAACAACGCTTCAAATTCAATGTTATTTCGCAAGGTTTTTTAAATTGCACCTTTTTCCCATCTTTAGAAAACCCATCTATAGCAACCCCAATGGGTATCGCATACTCCGCTAAAGATAGCATTTCATCACTATCTACAGAGTAAATAGATGTCCCTAATGACTTCTCTAAAACCCCAATAAATTGTTTTAAAAAATCAGCTTCTTTTAAAAACACAAACCTATCTAATTTTTCTGATGGATTTTTTTGAATTAAAAAATAAAAAAACCTATCTAGTTCACAGCTAAATTTTCTAATGCAAGTAAAAAAATGAGGAAATCTTTCTTCTGAAAGATTTCCAAACGTAAATCCTTCAAAAAGTTGATCTAATTCTTCTTTTATAAAAGACCCTGAGTCTAATTGAAGAGCTTGTATAAAATGATCTTTACCCAAATCAATTTGCAGGGCATATGAGAGTCTTTCCTTTATCATAACAACAAGGTGGGTTGAGTCTTCACTCATATGTAAAATCGTACATGTTGTCTCTTCTGTATAATAACAAACAAATCGGTATACCCCCTGAGGAACATATCCTATCCAATCCGGATCTATATGGTGTTTTTGATAATAAGAAAGATGTTCTTTATAAGTTTTCTCATGAAGGCAAAGAAGAGTCACTGTTGAAGACGTAGGCTTTTGAAAAAGGAGTCGTTTTTCAAATAAAGGAAGAATAATCCCCTCTTCTAAAGGATAAGGAATCAATTGATCTAATTGAAAAGGCAAAGCTTTTAAAAAGGCGCCTTTTGTTTTAAAAATCATTTCTAAAGACCTTAATAAAACATGTTTTGTTTCTAAAATAGAAATAGTCCAAGTTTTTTCACCCACAAAACTAGTTAGTAACCGCTCAATTTTTTGTGGATCTTCTAAAGAAATTTTTTGTAAATTTTTTATTTGAAATAGTTTTTTTTCCCTATGAATAAGGGCTAAAGTTAGTGTTTTTTTTTCTAAATGTAGACCTAAAAGCTGCATAAAAACTGTATCCCTTATAGAGCCAGAGAAGTTTATTCTAAAGACCAAGCTATAATAAATCCAAGAATACTTTTGTTTTTATGCTACTCTTGATACACTCTAAGCAATGTTTAATTTCTAAATACATACACAATATGCTTATACAAATTATTAAAATAGTTTTTACCATCTACACCTTGATGTTGATAGGTAGAATTCTTGGATCTTGGGTTCCGCAACTTGGGAATCATCCTATCATGCGGTTTATAGCCTATTATACAGATCCTTATCTTAATCTTTTTAAAAAGATAATACCTCCTATTGGTGGTGTTTTAGATATAAGTCCTCTACTAGCATTTTTTGCCTTACAAATTCTTGAAACCATTCTCTTAAAATTATTATGAAAAAATACGTTCAACCTTTATCTTTTGGCTCTTTAAACCTAGCAAACAATATTTTTTATGCACCGCTAGCTGGATGTTCTGATTTTCCTTTTAGAAAAATCAACGCACATTACCATCCAGGCCTCATGTTTTGCGAAATGGTCAAAATGGATGCTTTGATTAGACAAGATACTAGAACTTGTCGTTTTCTTGATTATGATAAAAGCATGCATCCTATAGGAGCTCAGCTTTGCGGAAGTAAACCAGTTCTTGCGGGTCCTTGTGCTAAAATCATTGAAGATTTAGGTTTTGATGTAGTCGATTTAAATTGTGGCTGCCCTGTAGATAAAGTCACAAAAGATGGAAGTGGATCGGGTCTTTTAAAACAACCTGAGCTTATTGGTGAAATTGTCTATCAAATGGTTTCTCATGTAAAAATTCCTGTAACAATCAAAATTCGTATAGGTTGGGATGAAGAGCACATTAATGCAGCCCAAATCACTAAAATTGCAGAAAGTGCAGGAGCAAAAGCTATCACTATTCACGGAAGGACAAGAGCACAAGGTTATAAGGGCCCCGCTATTTGGAAATATATTAAGGAGTGTGTAGATGTAGCTTCTACGATTAAAGTCATTGGCAATGGTGATGTGCTAGATGGCCCTTCTGCTCAAGCTATGTTTGATCAAACCGGTTGCGATGGTGTTCTTGTTGCTAGAGGAACTATGGGCAAACCTTGGATTGCTGAAGAAATTATCCATTATTTGTCTACTGGTGAAATCATCAAGAAAACCCCTCTAGAGATTCGGGATATATTTTTAGAGCACATGAAATATACTTTAGCTTATGAAAATCCTCATTATGCTCTTCTTGCAATGCGCCGTATCGGATGTTGGTACCTTAGAGGTGGCAAAGGAACTAGGCTTTTAAGAGATAATATTAATAAAGCTCGCTCTTTAGAAGAGGTCCAGGCCTTGATTGAAAGTTACGAGTGGGCTCAAACAAGTTTTGATATTGAAAGTTTATCGGAAGAATCAGAAACTTCTTGCCTCTCATGTTAAAAGAATCTCACCTAATTGTTAAAGGATGTGTACAGGGAGTAGGTTTTCGTTATTTTGTAAAAAATTTAGCTAATCAACATAACCTTGTAGGTTACACAAAAAATTTAGCAGACATGTCTGTAGAAATTTGTGTACAAGGACCTGAGGTGGCAATTAGCAGTTTTTTAAAAGATTTAAAACAACCTCGTAATCCTATTAAAATCGATGAGATTCTTTTAGAAACAAAAGTACCCTCAAAGTTATTTTGTGAATTTCAAATTCTTACTTAGAACTGGTTTTTAATCTAATCCTAATGTTTCAATTCCTTGGGCTGTTATTTTTTCAGATAAAGAAAAACTTACCTTCCCTGGAAAAATTAAATATAAATGATCTAATCCAAGATCTTGGATTGCTATTTGCATAGATGTTGTAATCTTTGGTCTGTCTGTATATTTAAATTCAAATCCTAGTCTTTTTCCATTTTTAATAATCAACAAATCTAACTCAGCACCTGATTGTGTTGCCCAAAAATAACACTCCTCAGCTGTTGCATGATATATATTAATTACTTCTTCTAAAGCAAATCCTTCCCAAAAAGAACCTAGTTTAGGATAAACATCTAATTGATTTTGATTAACAATACCCACTAAAGCATGTAAAATACCACTATCTCTAAAATAAATTTTTGGAGACTTAACCTGTCTTTTTCCAATATTTTCAAACCAAGGTGAAAGGACTCTAACCATAAAGGTGCCAACTAAAACATCTAAATATCTCTTAACAGTATGATCCGAAACCCCTAAAGATCTTCCCAGCTCACTTGCATTAAATATTTGTCCATGATAGTGAGCGAGCATTAACCAAAACCTACGCATCTGTTGCGGTGGTATTTGAAAACCAAGGTTAAGAATATCTCTTTCTAAAAAAGTGGTAATATAAGCTTGCCTCCAATTGTAACTATCTAATTCATTACTAGCTAAATAAGATCTTGGAAATCCACCCCTAATCCAAAGCTTTTCACTGTTTTTAGTTTCTAATAACGAAAAAGACATTAATTCTATATACCCAATTCTACCAGCTAATGTTTCAGAAGATTGATGAATTAAATCTCTCGAAGCACTCCCTAAAATAAGAAACCTTCTTTTTTTATCTTCTTCATCTACAAGAACTCTAAGAACAGAGAATAAATCTGGTCTTCTTTGTATTTCATCTATTACGATTAATTGATCTGTGATTTTGGATAATGTAATCATAGGATTGTCAAACCTAGCTAAATCTGTAGGATTTTCTAAATCAAAAAAAACAAACGACTTTTCTGAATGCTCTTTAATGTACAATTTAGCAAGAGTTGTTTTCCCCACCTGCCTAGGTCCAAGCAAAGCACACACAGAATGAATTCGATATTGATCATTAATACTTTGAATATAAGTAGATCTTTTCATAAATAACCTTGTATTTTCGATATTTGAATTCGAATATACAAGGTTATTTAAAATCCTTCAACAATAAAAACTATTTTTAAATAAAAAATTTACCCTGTATTTTCGACATTTAAACTCGAATACACAAGGCTGTTTAAACGTAAAACTCTGATATTGAGTAATTTTAATAATCGTGTGTTTTTTATAAAGAACTATTAAAAACTATATTGAAAGTTAAAGGTAACCCCATACATAGAGATGTCTTCTGAAAGTCCTTGCGCTCTAAAGGTATTTTGAAACTCACTTAGAGTAAACATTTGATTGAGCCTAAAATAATAAAGTGATTCATAAGCCAAACTTAAATCTACCCTTCTTTGTCGATTACTAAAATAACGATTCCAACCAAGACCCAGACGCCACTGTAAATTAGGGATAAATCGATGATGTTTTTCTGTTAACTGTAAAGACAATTCTGGGTGAGTGGTTACAATAGATTTTTCATTAACACGAAAATAACTATAAAGTGTACTAACAGAAAATAGACCTAATATCGAAAAGTTTTTACCAAGATACCAAGTTGTATCAATGCCTGCATTTGGTCCTATCCCCCACATTTTAGATTTATCTAACGTGTAAGCTAAATTACCTAAAAGAGAGGCCCCTTGTGAATAAAAAACTTGTTGCTGTAATTTGTTCCATGTATTTTTAATTCCCACTCTAGGTTTAAAAGCTAATGTACTACTAGTGAAGTAATAGCGACAAAGGTTAATATCTAAATTCATAAAATCCATATTCATCCAAGAGTAAGCCCTTTGTATACTTTGAGCATAAGATCCTCTCAAAGGGATGAGTGCATTTTCCACTCCACCATGCACTTTAGAAGAACCATTTGTATTAAAATAAGTCCACTCACCAACAACTCCCCACTGATCATAGTCAAAAACTTTTCCTATAGCGGCTTTTAATCCCCAATTCCAGTCTAAGGAGTCACTTTTAATAGATCCAACAATAGGTAATTGTGTATTTAAAGTATTATTTGTTGTAACAAATTCAGATCCCCCTATAAAAGCCTTCCAATATATTACATCCATAGAAAAAAAGTAGGAGGGTGTTTTTGCTATCGGCCATGCTGAAGCTGCTATACTTCCTTTTTCATCCAGCATATTAACTGCAGCAATAGCATCAATCTGCTTTTGAATCTCTTGCAATTTTTCATGCTGATTTTGCCCAAAAACAGCTGCCATAACAAGCAAAGAAAAAGTTATTGATAAAAAAAATATCGACACTATCTTCATGATAAAAACTGGTTTTTTATTTATTCTGTATCAACTGCTTAATATAAATAGCAAGTGTTTATAAAAGAAAAAAAGACAAGATAATGTATATCTTGTCTTTTTGACTTATTTAAATAAATTCGCCTTAAGCTTTTAGAAACACCACATAAAATGTAAGGTAATTCCCTGTAAACTTAAGTCCTCTGAAGCTCTTTCATAAGTTGGACCATGGTCGGCATTTAACCCTGTATGAACAGTGTTTAAAGACTGATTAACATTCCACCAATATTGAATATCCCATCCGAGTGAAAGACTAATATGTTGCTTATCATCGGCAACATATTGATCATAAGCAAAACCCAGCTGAAGTTGCGTGGTTGGCACAAATCTATGGAATCCACCATTTAAATGAATAGTATTTGTTGAAGAGTTTACGCTGTAATTCTCTTTGTGATGAACATTGAAATTACCATAAGTTAATGCAGTTGCAGCATTACCAAAAATACTAAAACCATTATCTAGATGCCATTTACTGTTAACACCAGCTCTTGGCCCTATACCCCAAAAGTCATTTATGTCTTTAACATAAACATAATTATAGCCTAAGTTATCTCCACCAGAATATCGAGTTGACTGTTTTGCATCGATCCAAGCAGTCATTAAACCAAAATGAGGTCTAAAAGAAAGGTATTCAGCAACAAAAAAATCTCTTCCTAATTCTAAATCTATTCTATCAAAACTAAGATTTACCTGAGAACTTGCTTTAGCAGCTGATGTGTAATTGTGAACTGCAGAACCACCTTTTAGGGGCATAACAGAACCAGTAGGAGCCCCAGCCTTTAGTGTATGGTGATTACTGGAGAAATAGGTATAATTTGCATAAATATCCCATTGTCCATGTTCAAAATTATATCCAGCCCCTACTCTAAAACCCCAATCCCATTCTGGATTTGCATCATGCACAGAACCTCTTTCTGGCATAACTATTCCGCTATTTCCATTGGTATAGCAATATTCTGTTCCACCCAACTTTGCTTGCCAGTACAAAACATCAAATGATATAAAAAAATCAGTGCCATTAACTTCTGCTCTAGCAGGTGCTGTATTAGCGCCAAAGCTTTTTGCTGGATTTCCAGTACGAACTTCTTTCATTTCTTTTTCGAGTTCACGCACTCGAGAATCCATATCATGCCCTGCAAAAACTGCTGCTACAGATAAAGTGGCTATTGGAAGTGATAATTTTCCTAAACAACTCATGTTAGTAACCTCATGCTAGTTATAGTGTTGTTTTTTATTTCTTTGAAAAATAAGCCTTACCTATATTCTTTATTAAAAAAGAACAGGTTAACGAACCGCCTATTTTTTTCTTTCTTAATTTAATTTAATAAATCATTTAAATAATTATGTAAAATAAATATTTTTAATCCTTAAAAAAAAAGCAGGGTAGATAACCACCCTGCTTATAAGAAAAAAATCTTTTGTTAATATTAGCGTATTAAAAATCCCAACGGACTTTCAAATCTACACCATAAAAACCAATATTATAAGGTGAAGCTGTAGCTCCGGCTAAATAACTACTATCCCAAAAAATTTGGTTTTCATAACCTAAACTAATATGAATATGCTGGGTGTTATTCATTGTATATTTATCATAAGCAAGACCTAAACCAAAGTTTGTTGTAGGTATAAGAGCATGAAATTTGTACTTCACTTTAACTGCATTGTTTGGATATGTGCTATAACTGCTTTCGTACTTGTTATTTAAATAACCAAAGAGAAGCGCACTAGAAGCATCTCCATAAAAACTAAACCCTTCCCCTAAAAACCAACGTGAATTTACCCCAGCTCTAGGTCCTAATCCATACATTTTACTGTCTGTATCAGAATATAGTGTGCTTAAATTTAACCCACCTATATTAACTAAATTACCACCTGCGTCTGTGAGTGTATAAGCTGTGCTTCCACCTGTAAATTTAGAGTCTTGATCCAAATTTATCCAAGTAGATTTAAGACCAAAGTGTGGACGGAAAGCTAATTCTTTCGACACAAAAAAATCTCTACCTAACTCTAAGTTAAGATCATAAAACTTCATATCTAAACTAGAACTAGCATTTGTAGCAAAGTCAGCTTGGTTGTTGTTTAGAATATTTTGCTGGCTTGATGCGGTTAGCCAAAGAGGTGCGTTAATAGGCGTTAATCCAGCTGGTGAACTAACAGAGCTAGAACTATTTGCTGTATTATTTAAATAGGTAAACTCACCATAAATATCCCAACCATCATGATCAAAGTCATAACCGATACCTGCTTTAACACCAAAATCCCATTTAAAAGAAGGTTCTCTTACAGTTCCAACTTGAATAACTGGAGAATTAACCTCTTTTTGATTAGAGACAGCATAGGCAGATCCACCTACTTTAGTTTGCCAATAAAGAACATCTAAAGATAGAAACCATCCTTTACCATCTGGTTCAGGTCTAGCTGTAGCTGTACAGGCACCAAAACTTCCAGTATCTGTTGTAACAGCAATTTTATCCATTTTCTTTTCTAACTCACGAACTCTTGCGTCCATATCTGAAGCAGCAAAAGCTGAAGCGGACAAAGCAAATGCTATCAGAGATGCTGTAGTTTTCTTAAGAGTTTTCATTCAGTTACCCCATGAAAAATTTAAAATTTTATCTATTCAAGAAGTCTTTTTATAAAAAACCTGCTTTTTTTAAAAAGATCTTTTTAGTCGTTAGATCAACTGTATACTGAATTTTTCGAATTAAAATAAATCGTTTTTTTAAACAGAATATGTTTTTTTTGAAAAAGAATAAAAGAAAAGAGACAACTCTTAAAGTTGTCTCTTTTTAAAAGATCAGTAAAAACTCGATCTTTTTTAGAAATCAAATCTTAGATGAAGAGTGACCCCTGTCATACTGGCATCTTCTGAAATTCTTGAATATTTTTTGGAAGCAAAATCTTCAATATTTAACATTTGATTTGCTCTCCAATAATAAATGCTTTCCCAACCTAAAGTAAGGCCAATATGGCATTTATCATTATTAAGATATTTGTCGTAAGAAAGCCCAAGTACTAATTGAGCTGTTGGAACAAATCTATGCTCATTTGCTGTAATTTCAATACTAGCTGTTGTTGGGCTATTACTTACAAGTTCTTCATGGTTAACTTTAAAGTATCCCCACAATAAAGATCCCGCAGCATCTCCAAAAATACTAACACCATTGCCTAGGTACCATTTTGAATTGACCCCTGTGCTTGGCCCGATTCCCCAAAGCTTAGATTTGTCATCCTGTTTAAAATAATTTGCACCTAAAGTTTGACCACCAGTATAATGCGTATCTTGTTTTAGATCGATCCAACTATTTTTAAGACCAAAATGAGGTCTAAAAGAAAGATCTTTTGAAACAAAATAATTTCTTCCCAAATCCAAATCTAGATTATAATAAGTGAATTTATAATCAGTTTCCGCACTAAGGCAAGATAATAGATCTTTGCCTAAACTACCAAGTGTAAGATCTGCTGCTCCTTTAAGAGGAATAATACTTGCATTAGAATCTACTGAAGTTCCTGAAGAATTTTTAGATTGAAAGTAAGTAAAGTTTAAATATGTATCCCAACCATCATGATCGAAATTATATCCCACTCCAGCTCTTACCCCCCAACTCCAATCAAAGTCAGCTTGTTTAACTGTTCCGCTTTGCGGAAAACCAGCAAGAGGTGTTGCGTCAGTATAAGCATATTCAGATCCACCTACATTTGCCTTCCATAATAATGCATCTATAGAAAGAAACACTCCTGATCCATCTACTTCAGGACGAGCAATTGCTGTTTTTGCTCCATAAGTTCCTGCAGCTGTTTCAGTTCGAACTTGCTTCATTTGTTGTTCAAGTTGCTGCAATCTCGTATCTGTATCAGATCCTGCGAAAACAGAAACCGAAGCAGCTAAAGCAACAAATGCTACAGGCACTCTTTTTAAAAAGTTACCATTCATTGTTTGACCTCTCGGTGTTTTGATTTAAATTCTTTATCTCTATAATTTCCCATATAA
>JBAWWQ010000038.1:0-10012 GCA_037146655.1 Chlamydiota bacterium
TTTTTTATGTCTTTAGCCATTTCTCCACTGACTACTAATAACATTCCACAAAATCTCAATCCTGATGTTGTGATTGTAGGAGGAGGGCCTGTAGGTCTTTGGACGGGAATTCAAACTGCTCTTTTGAGCGGAAAGAAAGTCGTTATCCTTGAAAAACATCAAAACTATATGCGTTCAGATATTCGATTAAATATCGATGCATCATCGCTTAGTGGTATTCCAAATGATGATAAATTAAAAGAACTTGTTAAGCATTGGATTAAAAAACCTGTCCCTATTAAAGATATGGAAGAATCTTTGACAAGTCGGGCGCATGAGTTAGGAATTACTGTTATTAAAGGATGTCTAGCAAATCCTAGTACTTTACCTGAATTATTTCCTACAGCCAAGGTGTTTATTGGTGCAGATGGGGCAAGAAGTGGTGTTCGTAAGGAGATCTTCGGGGATGAGATGAGGTTCGATTCTAATTTACAATACATGGCTCAAGTTCAATATATTGTAAAACTAAAGACTCAAGATCCTCGTCATAGGGATTCTTATCAGAAAGTTAAAGATTTAGCAGAAACATATTCTATGCAAAAATTTGCAGAACATTTGATTATTCAAAATATAATGCCTCAACAAGATGGTTCTTCTAAGGTGTCACTGAGAATTTTTATTGACAAAGCAACTTATGATCAAATTACTGATGCGACATTTAGAAATCCCTATTATTTTGAAACCGATTTAAATAAAGTTCCAAAGGCTTTAAAAGATGTTCTTATTAAATGGTGGGGAGCAAGAAAAGAGTTTCATCACGAAAATATTGACATAGAAGGTGATAGGTCAAATAAAATCACGGTGATTGCTCTTAATTCTTATGCCGCTAAAGAAGTTGTTAAAGTAAGAGAAGATGGTCGAATATGGACCCTTGTTGGAGATGCAGCAGCGGCTTTTCCTTTTTTTAGAGCTGTTAATAATGGATTGCTTTTAGGAACAAAACTTGCTAAGTCAATTGCAGAGGGGTTGAAAGATGCAGAGCCAGTACGAGAAAAACAATTAGCTTCTAGCTTAAAATCTTATTCTAGTTACACAACAAGACGCGTTTATATTGAGCGTATTCGTGCATTTGTGAAAAATCTGTTTATTGGGATGTCTAAAATTTATCTCAAGATTTCTAACAGGGTTCCTTGGTCACCTCTTAAATTAAATCAACATCAGAAGACAAGGTGCTATGATAGCGGCAACGCTATATGGGATCAGCTTGTAAGAGTAGCTCCAGCGCAAGTGTTTGCTTAAGACATAAGATCCACCAGCCTGTGATTGGGATTTTGTTTGATCACATAATCTTTTTCCCATTGGCTATTAAAAAGAACCATAATCCTTTGAAAACGATCTTTTACAAGAAGAGAGGCGGATCCTTTTTTAAAGGAGGCGACATCACCTATAAGCCAAGCGCTACATTTATAGGAGAGGGGAGTAAAAATAGTTTCAACCAGGTACTCATCACGTAGTCTATATTGCATGACTTCAAATTGGAGTTGACCAACTGCTGCAAATAGCGTCTCGCCATAAGAGTCATAGGGGTATAATACCTGAATAGCCCCTTCTTCGGATAATTGCAAAACTCCTTTATCGAAAGATTTGCGTTTACTAATATCTTTCGGGATGACTTTGGAGAAAAATTCAGGTTGAAATTGAGGAAGAGGTTTAAAATTAAACCCACCAGACAGTGAGAGTGTGTCTCCTATCGTAAAGACACCAGGATTAATGACTCCAATAACATCACCAGCATAGGCGTTAGCTAAGGTGGTTCTTTCGCCAGATAACATTCCATGAGGATGGGAAAGGCGTATTTCTTTTTTTAGTCGATGGTGTTTTACAACTAAATCTTTTTCAAACTTTCCAGAACAAATGCGCAAAAATGCCATACTATCGCGATGACGTTTATCCATGTTAGCCTGTATTTTAAATACGTAGGCACTAAAGGGAGTTGTAACAGGGTCAATAGATTCTTCTTTTCCATTAGGAAGATCGGCTATACGAGGTTGTGGGCTTGGGGCATATTCAATAAAAGCATTAAAAAAAGGTTCTATACCAAAGTTTGTTAAGGCGGAAGCAAAAAACACAGGGGTTAGTTCGCCTGCAAGAAAGGCTTCTTTATTAAAAGGGTTTCCAGCCATTTCTAAAAGTTCAAGCTCTTGCTTAAGAGTTGTTTGTCTTTCTTGTCCAATAAGCTTCTCTATATCAGGGCTATCTAGGGGTAGGTAGGTTATGTCAGCTTTTTTAGCTCCTCCAACCGATGTTTTAGAAAATAATAAACATTTTTCATCCCGTCTGTCATAGACTCCAATAAAGTCTCTACCTGTTCCGATAGGCCAGTTAATTGCACTTGAATGGATTTCTAAAAGAGTTTCCACCTCATTCATCAGATCAAGAGGGTCTCTTCCAGGCATGTCCATCTTATTAATAAAAGTAAGGACAGGAATTTTTCTTAGCTTACACACTTCAAAAAGCTTTCTTGTTTGTTTTTCAATTCCTTTAGCAGCATCGATTACCATGATAGCGCAATCGGCCGCAGTTAAAGTTCGATAAGTATCTTCAGAAAAGTCTTGGTGACCAGGCGTATCTAAAATATTGATCACAACATCTTTGTAAGTAAATTGCATAGCAGATGAGGTAATGGAAATGCCTCGCTCTTGTTCCATGGCCATCCAATCCGATGTTGCAGCCTTACTTCCTTTACGTCCACGAACCATACCAGCTGTGTGAAGCATGCCAGAATAGAGAAGAAGTTTTTCTGTAAGGGTTGTTTTACCGGCATCTGGGTGACTAATAATAGCAAAAGTACGTCTTCTGTCGATTTCTTGTTTAAGTAGTTGATAGGTCTCGGAATCCTGCATTGCATCTTACTTAGGTTATTTAAAAAAGCTAAGTATAACGTGACATTCCCAATAGAATCAACAGTGCAGTCGGAAATAGTTACTCTTAGAAGCTGTTTCTACTAATTTTAACTTAAAAGTTCTTTTTTCCATTTTCTTAAGAAATATTTTATGACTAAAATTGGATGTTTGAGAATTTTTTCTATAAGGACAAGGTAGCTTGCACTGTGCGTGTATTTGATAAGAGGTTTTTTTAATCTTAAAGAGGCGTCATGAATCCATTCATGGTAGGGCGGCGGCATAAGTTTTGGAAGGGCAGTAATGGGGAAAAATTGGATATCTAATGTTTCATCACCTAGATGAGGGCTTCCTGAAAGAATGACACATTCATAAAGGTGGGTAAGTTTTGTGAGCCTGTTTTTTGGATGAAATTCTGCCACTTTTCTTAAAATTTTTACATGATACCCTGTTTCCTCTAAAACTTCTCTAATTGTAGCTTGAGCTAAACTTTCTTCAGGCTCAACACCACCACCTGGAAGGACCCATACAGGGATATCTCTTCTTTGAATAAGAAGAACTTCGTTGTCTTTAAAAATAATTCCGGCAACACTTTGGTGTTTTTTTGAAGAGGGCATGATAGAACCTATGGTCGTGAAACATTCAACTAGCATATACTACCAAAACAGAGGTTTCTTTATGAGTAAATTATATGTAGTTGTAAGTTGTTTAGGGTGTTTAGCTCTATTTTCTTGTTCCAAACATTATGTCAACGTTACAAAAATAGAAGTTACTCGCTCAACACTTGCGAGTTCATTTGCTAAAACACCAGACCCTCGTCAAAAACATCCACCTAAAGGAGAGCAGCTTTTGGTAGAGTGGAATCTTCCTTCCAAGTGGGATAAGGAACATCTATTTTTAGAGCTCCATCTGATTTATCATGATTGCTTTGAAGAAACTTTTAGATACGATTTAGACAAACTAAGAGGTGATTTGAGTTATTTTTTACTTGGAGAGCGTTATCAAAAAACAGGAGGACTTATGACATATGAAGTTCAAATTAAAACTGAAACAGATCAAATCGTTGAGCAATTTAAACAAGCTCTTTTCACAAAAATTATTCCTTTAGATCAAGAAGATTAGACTGAGCTGTAGATGAGATTTTTAGAAAGATGTTTGTGCGCTTTTAAAATAAGAGATTCTGTTGTTTTCCAGTCGAGACAGGGGTCTGTAATAGAGCATCTTGGATTAATTAAGGAAGGGTTTGAGATATTTTGAGAACCACTTTCTAAAAAGCTTTCCAACATAAGCCCTAATAAACAAGGGTATAGAATGGATTTATCTTCAATAAGTTGAAGGAAGATCTCTTGCTGCTTAATGAGGTTTTTTTTGCTATTACCGTGAGAGCAGTCGACAAGAATAGGGGAAGATAGATTGTAGAGACTTTGGTCTTTAAATGCTTTTTTGATAGAGGAAATATCGTAATTAATGCCTGATTCAGACCCTCTTAAAATAAGATGAGTAGATGGATTACCCTTAGATGTTAAAGAGGCAATACAACCTTCTTGAGAAAGTCCTAAGAAAGCATGGGGTAAAGAGGCTGCTACCATGGCCTGCATAGCAAGCGCCGTGTTGCCATCAATACTATTTTTAATGCCTATGGGGAAGTCAAGAGAAGAGGCTAACTGTCGATGGATTTGTGAGCCACAAGTTCTAGCTCCGATGCAGCCCCAGGTAATGAGATCATCAAAATAATAAGAAGATAAAGGGTCTACAAATTCCATAGCCAATGGTAGTCCAATATCTGTTAGCTCAAGAAATAGCTCTCTTGCTAATAAGAGACCTTGATAAAGGTTTGGTTGTTGAGAGAGATTGTTTTGATAAAGATACCCCTTCCATCCATGAGTTGTTCTAGGTTTTTCTACGTAGGCTCTCATAATAATAAAGCAGGTAGAAGCGACTTCATCAGCTAATGCTTTTAGCTTTTTAGCATATTCTAATGTCGTGGATTTGTCGTAAATAGAACAAGGGCCTACAATTAAAACTAATTGATAAGGATCTTTCATCATGGTTTTTAAATGGGATCGAAAGTAGATAATCTGCTCTTGATGGGCAAGGGGCAGGGGAAGTTTGTGTTTGAGCTCGTTTGGGGAAGGTAATTTCAAGATGTTCACAGGTTAAAAGTTTTTCTGGATTGTATAAAAGTTCTTCTGAAAA
Source organism: Chlamydiota bacterium (assembly GCA_037146655.1). Classification (GTDB taxonomy): domain Bacteria; phylum Chlamydiota; class Chlamydiia; order Chlamydiales; genus JBAWWQ01. The sequence goes on from JBAWWQ010000038.1 coordinate 5,076, forward strand.
TGTCATGAAGATTTTCCATAAATAGAATTTTTGATTTTTCTATAATAGTAAATAATTAACAATCTTACATTGTTTATTATAATTATTGAGCTTTGATTTTTTTTAAAAATAAATAAAAATTATTTGTTTTAAAAAACAAACAGCATAAAAATGAAAATATAGAAATAAATCCTGAGCTTTTCTAGAATGGAGCTAATTTATGATTGGAGTAGGGTAGATTTATGCTTAGCTTGCAGCGGTATATAGATAAGTTGAACCAAATTGTATGGGGAGCACCTCTTTTAGTTTTATTAACTGTTGTCGGTGTCTATCTTACAATACGGTTGAGAGGTATTCAGTTTCGATATTTTTGGTATGCACATAAGCTTGCTTTTACTAGAAATGATCATCATGCTGAAGGGGATATTACCCATTTTCAAGCTTTAATGACGGCTCTTGCTGGAACTATTGGGATAGGAAGTATTACAGGGGTGGCGACGGCGATTGCGCTTGGAGGAGTAGGTTCGATTTTTTGGATGTGGATAGCTGCAGGACTTGGGATGGCCACAAAATATGCTGAAGCTGTATTAGCTGTTAAGTATCGCATAGTTGATGGAGATACAAGCGTGAGAGGTGGTCCTATGTATTATTTAGAAAAAGGACTTAATCAAAAGTGGCTGGCAGTGGCTTTTGCAATTTTTGGTGTTTTGGCAGCGATAGGAACTGGGAATATGGTGCAATCTAATTCTGTAGCTCTAGCTTGTCAAAATTTACTTCATATTGATCCTTTGTATACAGGGATAGGACTTATGATTCTCTGTGGAGTTTTTCTTTTAAAAGGAATTAAAAGTATCGGTAAGTTGTCTTCCATCTTAATACCTATTATGGCTTTATTTTATATGGTAGGTGGGCTTCTGATTATCTGTTTTAAAATTAGAGATCTTCCAGGAGCGTTTTTTACGATTATTCAAGCAGGACTTACACCTCAAGCAGCTGTAGGGGGCTTTTTAGGGGCCACCATTATGCAATCTATACAGATGGGGATGTCTCGTGGGGTGTTTTCTAGCGAAGCTGGACTTGGGACCTCTCCGATTGCAGCGGCTGCTGCAAAAACAGATATGCCAAGTCGTCAGGCTCTTGTATCTATGTGTAGTGTGTTTATCACAACAGGTATTGTATGTACAATTACAGCTTTAACAATTGTTTTGACAAATGTACTTGGTCAAACAGATGCTGAAGGGAAGCTTTTAACAGGGTCTATTTTAGTTTTAAAAGCATTTAATACAGTAATTCCAGGTGGTGGGATGATTGTGACAATTGCATTAATTCCTTTTGCCTTTTCTACGATCATTGGATGGGCTTATTACGGAGAAAAGTGTTTAGAGTATTTATGCGGGCAGAAATCTGTAATTTATTATCGTTTGATTTATATTGGGCTGATTTTACCAGGTGCTATATTAAGTCTTGATTTAGTATGGGGACTTGCTAATATTTTAAATGGTTTAATGGCTTTTCCCAATCTGATAGGCCTTTTTTGTTTAGCAGGAGTTGTTGTGAAAGAAACGGATCTTTTTGACAGGATCCGTCAGCAAGAAAAAAAACAAGAACGTATGGCTTCTATAAAAGCTTTAGAATAATTCTAAAGCTTTTTAAGTTTGGCTACAGCTTCTGACAGCTGCAGTCGAAGATCATTCAATGTTTTTTGTGTGCTTTCTACAAGAGTTTTTGGAGCTCTGGCAACAAAGGCTTCATTTGATAATTTAACTTCTAAATCAGCAACTTGCAGCTCTAACTTTTCCCGTTGAGAGTTTAATCTTTGTTTTTCTTTTTCTTTGAGTTCTTCTGGCAACGGAATCACCATTTGGATAGTTTGAAAGCGTAAATTTGCACAAAATTGCAAATGTTGAGGACAGATGGCTTCAAAATGCAGAGATTTAATTCGAACAAGCGCTGTTAATATTTGAGAGTGTTTTTTAATCTTGAGCATTTCTTCAGAAGAAGGGTCTGCTATAAAATATAGATCACAGGCAACCCCTGGAGCTAGTTGCATTTCTCCTCGCATATTGCGAATGCTATAAAGAATTTGATTCATAAACTCAAAGTCTTTTTCTACATCTTTATGTAGAGTAGTTAGACTCTCAGATGGTTTAGGAAAAGGAGCAATTATACAAGCTTGCTGCATTAAAGAGGCGATAGCTTCTTGGGTATAAGGATCTGCATTTTTATCAACTACACTAGATGAAAAACGCATTTTAAGGCGTTGAAAAAGCTCTTCTGTAATAAAAGGAGCCATAGGGTGCATTAAGCGGATAGAGGCTAATAAAACGATAACAAGTAGTTTTTGTTTGTTTTCTCTTAAAGCAGGTGTTCCTGTTTTTCCAAATAAAGTAGGTTTAACTATTTCTACATAATAAGCGCAGAATTTATCCCAGAAAAAGGCATATAAACATTGGGCTGCTTTGTCAAATTCATAGGAGGTTAAATATTTTTCTACCTCTATAATCGTCTGATTCAGCATTTGCAAAATCCAAGAGTCTTCAAGAGAAAAAAGTGTAAGATCAAGTCCTTTAGAAAAGCTTATAGAAGATAAGGCTTCTAACGACTCATTTTCTGCTAGATTAAGAAAAACAAACCTTGCACTATTCCATAATTTGTTTGAAAAGTTTTTAAACTCTTCAAAACGTCTTCTGTCTAAATCAATCTGTCTTGCATGGGTTAAAGAAGAGAGAAGAGCCATCCTCATAGCGTCTGCTCCATAAGCTTCTATGATTTCTAAAGGATCAATGACGTTGCCTTTAGTTTTTGACATTTTTTCCCATTTTGAAGAAATGTCTTTTCCAGGTTCTTTTCCTAGATCGTATTGAAGACGTTCATCTTGACGAAGATAGACAGCTTGCCCTTTAGGGTCTGTGCGCCAGTAGGATTTTCCATAAATTAGGCCGTGTAAGAAGGTTTCTTGAAAGGGTATGGCATTCATTGCAAATTCACCCATAAGGATCATTCTAGCTACCCAAAAGAATAAAATATCATGGCCTGTGACTAAGACAGAAGTAGGATAGAACTTTTCAAGCTCTTCTGTTTTTTCTGGCCATCCTAAAGTGCTAAAAGGCCATAGAGCTGAAGAAAACCACGTATCTAATACGTCTTCATCTCTTCTCCAATCATCTGGATTTTTTTTAACCTCATCTGGCACATCCTCTCCATCATAACAAATAATGTGAGTTGGGTCTTTTTTATTATACCAAATAGGAATCTGGTGTCCCCACCAGAGTTGTCTAGAAATGCACCAATCTCTTAGGTTTTCAATCCAATGAAAATAAGTGGCTTCCCAATATTCAGGGATCATTTTAATCTGTTTAGTTTTGACAACTTCAAGTAGCTTTTCTTTAAAAGGGGCCATTTTAATAAACCACTGCTTAGATAGATAAGGCTCAATAGTTGCTTTAGATCGATAAGAAACACCTACTTTATGAGTATGAGGTTCTTGCTTAACTAAAAAGCCTTGCTCTTTTAAAAGAATCAGCATTTTCTCTCTAGCTTCTTGCATAGAAAGGCCTTCAAATTCACCACCTTCAGCATTGATATAACCATCTGGTGTCATGATATTAATCATAGCTAGATTGTGGCGCTTACCTATTTCATAATCATTAAAATCATGGGCTGGTGTGATTTTTACAGCTCCTGTTCCAAATTGGGGGTCAACGTAGTGGTCGGTAATGATTGGAAGTTTACGCCCTACAATTGGTAAAATAAGATTTTTTCCAATAAATGAGCTATAACGAGGATCGCTTGCTGATATGGCAACAGCTACATCCCCTAGTAGCGTTTCGGGCCTTGTTGTTGCAACAGTGATAAAGTTAGATCCGTCTTCTAGAGGGTATCTAATATGCCATAAGAAACTTGATTTTTCTTCATGTTCTACTTCGTCATCAGCTAAGGCTGTTTGTGTAATAGGATCCCAATTGACAAGATAATCACCTTGATAGATGAGTCCTTGATCAAACATTTTTTTAAATACAGTGCGTACAGCTTTATTAGAGGTTTCGTCCATTGTAAAACGTTGCCTTTGCCAGTCGCAAGAACAGCCGACTTTTTTAAGCTGTTTAACAATTGTTTTTTCGTTAAGTTCTTTCCATGTCCATACATGAGATAGGAACTCTTCTCTTAAGTAATCTTTACGTCTTTTCCCAGTTGTTGCAATCAAGTGCCTTTCAACAACTGTTTGAGTAGCTATCCCAGCATGATCTACTCCTGGTAGCCAAAGAGTTTCAAATCCACTCATTCTTTTCCAGCGGATAAGAGTATCTTGGACAGTATCAACAAGGGCATGACCCATATGTAAAGAACCCGTTACATTAGGTGGGGGGAGTATAATGCAGTAAGGTTTTTTTGTAGAGTTAACATCGGCATGAAACAAGCCTTGCTTTTCCCAAAAGTTATACCATGTTTCTTCGATATGGAGGGGATCGTATGTTTTTGGGAGATCATTAGACATAAAAGACTCTTGTAATTTTTTGAGAGTCAGTTTAACAAAAAAAACACCAAAAGTCAAAGGTTCTAACTAAAGGTTAGTAATTTGTAGTTTATACTGATTTTTTTGTGGTTTTTAATAAATAGGGAAGTCTTATGAAAATCCCTAAGATTCTAAATAGTATCGCCTACTTGATACAAGGCGTTATCCGTCCCTGATGAAAGTACAGGTTTCAAAGGTAATGCAGCCCAATCAGGGAATTGCTCTAAGATAAGCTTATGAACAAGTGCTATGAAAACGGAGAACACCAAAAGGTCTGCTTACAACCTAAGCATATCTGATACAGAGGTTTTTTTTAAATCTAGACTGATGATGAATGCTAAGATTTATAAGAAGGCGCTGTGCCAGGACTGTGTCATACAATTTAAAATGACCTTTAAAGAAAATTCAAAGAATATATTTCCCTGTTTCTTTGATAGATTCATAC
>JBAWWQ010000039.1:0-9857 GCA_037146655.1 Chlamydiota bacterium
CCATGGCTTTCTCTAAAACAGGCACAAGCTCTTTAGCAGTAGATAGTTTTTTGTCCGTAATCAAAATTCTTACATCACTAAGTTCTGCAGACATCTTTTCCCCATTTGTCATAAAATAAGGAGATAAATACCCTTTATCAAATTGCATTCCTTCAACAATGTCTACCGTTGTTTCAATACTTTTAGCTTCTGCAATCGTAATCGTTCCATCTTTACCCACACGCTGCATAGCCTTTGCTATCATCTCTCCAATCTCTTCATCATTATTGGAAGAAATTGTTGCTACCTGCTTAATCTCTTCATGATTACTCACCGCAACAGCCAAACCACTAAGCGCATCCAAAATATGCTCTACAGCTTTATCAATCCCTCTTTTCACACTCATAGGACTAGCTCCAGCCACAACATTTTTTACCCCTTCAGATAAAATAGCTTCAGCTAAAACAATCGCCGTCGTAGTACCATCTCCTGCTACATCACAAGTTTTGGAAGCAGCCTCTTTAACAAGCTGAGCTCCCATGTTTTCAAATTTATCTTTTAGTGTAATCTCTTTTGCAACAGTCACTCCATCCTTTGTAGATAAAGGAGATCCATACTCTTTGCGGATAACAACATTTCTACCTTTTGGACCAAGTGTGACAATCACTGCTTTTGCTAAAGTTTTCACACCACTTAAAATCGCTTTCAATGCATCTTCATCAAATTTAAGAAGTTTAGCCATGGTTTGTTTCCTTTATTTAAATTATTTAATAATCGCAAGTACATCATCTTGAGACATGATCAAATATTCATTCTCTTGATCCGCTGTTTTCACTTCTGATCCAGCATAAGCAGAAAACAACACTTTGTCCCCAATAGCTAATTCCACCCTTTCAAACTCTCCGTCCTTAGAAAACACTCCAGGACCAACAGCAATCACATCACCTTGCTTAGGCTTTTCCTGAGCTGACTCCGGAAGTAAAATGCCACCCCTGCTTTGCTGGGCTTTTACTCTTTTAATCAACACTCTTTTACCAAGCGGTTTAATCTTTGGCGCTACCATAGCAATGTCTCCTTGTTTTTTAGTCTAAAATAAAGAAAAAATCGTAAGATTAAAGCAGATTTTTGTCAAGAACGGATCTGGCATTTTTAGCAAACAGCAAAAGAAAGTGCTAAATATTATTCTTGATATTCTCTTCTTAAATATTTTTGACGTTTTTTAAAAAAATCTTCTGTCTTTATCCTATCCAACTCCAAAAGCTTCCATGTAGCATACTTCTCTTTTTCAAGAATCAAAAGAGCTTGATCACTCCCACTTGCTAAACAAAACAGCCTTTTTTTAGGAGCAGTCATTGCAGAAATCTTTTTTTCAAATTCCTTAGGATACAAACTCTTTAAAATGCCAAGAAGGATAAATTGAACACTTAAAGGTCTGTATTGCAGAGCATCTTTAATCACAATCAAAACCCCATGGCAATCTAGTCCCTTATAAGACCCATAAAAAGGACGATAATGGAAGGGAACAAATTCTACCCCAGGTAGTTTTTGCTTGTTTAAGGCTTCTGCAAACTCATCTGCATTAATCCATTCGGCTCCAACCACTTTAAAAGGTAGAGTATATCCTATCCCAATATTTACAAGATCAATCTCACCTAAAATGCCTGTAGATGCACAAAAAAATGGCGTTGTAGATTCTGGAATATGTGGACTTGGTGGAATCCATTGTAAATCCGTATCTGCAAAAACCATGGAACGCTTCCACCCCTTCATAGGAACCACTTTCAATCGACATTTCAAATGATATTCTTCATTAAAAAAATGCGCCAGCTCTCCTATGGTCATTCCATGACAGTAAGCAACGTTTATATATCCTATAAATGAACGAAATGACTCATCAAGCATCGGTCCATCTACAACCATCCCTCCCATCGGGTTGGGCCTATCTAATACAATAACTTCGATATTTCTTTTTGCCGCTTCTTCCATAACATAAAAAAGAGTAGTCGCATAAGTATAAGCTCTTACACCAATATCTTGGATATCATACAAGATGACATCTAACCCCTTAAGCATAGTCTCAGTTGGTCGTCTTGTTTCTCCATGGAGACTATAAATAGGAATGCCACTAGAATCTTTTGCATGAGCCACCTTCTCAAATGCATAAGCCTCACCTTTAAGACCATGCTCAGGACAAAATAAGGCTCCCAGTGTAAATGAGCGTTTTTTTAAAAGATCTGAAGTCAGAATAAAATCGCGATTAATCCCTGTATGATTTGTCACAAGGCCTATAGTTTTTCCCTTAAGAGATTGTTCATATCCTTCATCTAAAAAAACATCAACTCCTACAGTCACTGCTGAATAAAGCAGCCAAGGGAAAACGACACCAGCTATCATTAAGCAATTAAAAAAAACAACTTTCAAGCGCACACACCTTTTTTATATTAACTTTTCTCGTATTACTTATAAAACTCTAAGGATGGTTGTATTTTTTGTATCAACATATTAATATCTTTGCAAATTTTACAAAAAAATGGACCTTTTATGACTTATCCTATCACACGCTACAATCATCAACTATATATTACTACTCAAAATCAAGAAAAGCTTCTTCAGTTAAAACAAGAATATGAATCCTTAAGAACTTTTGTAAGAACACATCTCGATAAGCCTTGGTCTGCCGCCACTCGCATGAACCAAATAAACACACGCTTCTCCTTAATCAAAAGTTTAAATGAAACTATACAAGATTCGACTTACTACTTCTCTATCCACCATACTCAAGAGCATCCTTTAGCAGCTACAACAACTCAAAATAGTCAAATCCCTAGTGATGAACCTATAGATTTAGAGTATTTGCATTTGATACCGCATAAGACAACTCCTGCCACCTTAGAACCAATTCAACCTTCGATATTAGATACTCTCCACCTTGACCTGCCTTTACTAAACACCTCTATTAAACCAAAAAACTCTTTAGAATGCCGAGCTTTTAATCTTCGATTACAACTATCAGCAAGACGCATTAAAGATGCTGTTCAATATGTCCTGTATCCAGTTTGGATTTATCAACAAGATCCATCTACACCTAGATACTTACCAAGCAAAACATTAGAATTCATGCATCACCATGCTAACTGTGGAAACTTAAAACTTACTCCTATGAAAGATCAAGGATCCTTCTCTATAATTTATGAAGGTGTCTTTAAACAAGAGCCCATCGTCTTAAAATGTCCTTTAAAAGATAAGCCTCTATCTCACGGTTATCTTGTTAACGAAATCAAACTATTAATGTCCCTACCTAAAACAATAAAGACCATACTACTACCTGAGGCTATTTCAAATTTAGGCATGTTTTTACCTAAAGCTGACACCACATTATTTGATTTACTAAATTCAGAATATCCACTCCAACCCCATGAAATAAAACTACTCTTTTTAAGAGTCGCAGATGCTCTAAATACCCTTCATAAAGGGGGATTTACACATAAAGATGTTAAACCCGAAAATATTTTAATCAAAGATAACAACAGCTATTTATCTGATTTTGGTGCAACAAAACCCACTGCCAATGATAGCGTATTATCAGGCTCCTATAATTATGCAGCTCCAGAAGTTGTTCAAGGAGGGTCCTATTTAACAACCGCCATAGATGTTTGGTCTTTTGGAGTATGCTTAATAATGGCTATTACAAAAACGATGCCAAAATTTATAGATATCGATCAGCTAGAAAACCCCAAAGTGTCCCAACATGAAAAAGCTAAGCTCATTCTACAATTTTTAAAGACGCACCAAACCACTTGCCCAGAGGATTTTATACAGGTCATAAAAAGTTCACCCTTCATAAAAATAAGAGACCCTAAAGAAAAATTTTTAGCAATTTGCATAAGTTGTTTACATGGAAAGCCAGACCAACGCCCTTCTATGGCAAAGATTATTACGGACCTTATTCATTCTTATGAGTCCCCGCACCTTTAAGACAATACACTATATTAAAAAAATCAAATTTCGATTTTTAAAATACAGTTATTTTTCGTGATTAATATTAAAAAGCATGGTTTACATCATGCTTTTTAATGTTTTTAATAAATTCACTAATTTTAATTTTCTTTTTTACTTAAAAGATATACAAAGAATTTAAAAACACCAACAAACACTTTTGCTATAAAAAATGAGCCAAAATCTAAAGTACTATCCAAAACTAGAAAAAGCAAAGCAATGTATCCTATCTGTTAAAGGAAAAAACCTTGCCATAGAAGAAAGAGCCCACCTAGCGACAGAGCTAGCAGCTTTTATCTTAATGTCTGCCGACCACTTCCAAACAAAAGACGAAAAAAAACAACAACAAAATCTAGCAAAAATGATGGAAGATCCTATAGGTAAAGTTTTTACAACAGCCTTCGCTGATCAAAGTTTTCGTCCTCATAGCTTATATCGTATAGCTCGCCAAATGGTCTATTTACTAGAGTATTTTGGCATACCAGAATGCTTCTCTTCTTTTCAACGCCTACAACTGCAACTTTTTAAAGCTTTTGGATTAACCTTTCCTGCACTTCTTGTACCCCTTGCTATTAAAGCTTTAAGAAAAGAAACAGCCAAAGTCATCATCCCTGGAGAAAAAAAAGCCCTACTCGCTCATATCCATAAACGCAAAGAAGAAAAAATTCGATTAAATCTCAATCATCTAGGTGAAGCCATTTTAGGTGAAGAAGAAGCAAGCGCTCGTCTAGATGTTTATCTTAAAGATCTTAAACAAGACTCTATCGACTATATCTCTATTAAAATCTCAACCATTTACTCTCAAATCAACCTGTTAAGTTGGGATGATACCTTAGAGCATCTAGCAACCAAACTACGCAAACTCTACCGCGCTGCCATCAAAAACACCTATATAGGACAAGATGGAAAAGCCCTTCCAAAATTTGTAAACTTAGATATGGAAGAATACAAAGACCTTTCCCTAACCAAAGAACTATTTAAAAAAGTTTTGGATGAAGATGAATTTAAAACCTACTCAGCAGGCATTGTTTTACAAGCCTATATCCCCGATTCCCACCTCATCCAACAAGAACTTACCGACTGGGCTATACAGCGTGTAAAAAACGGTGGAGCCCCGATTAAAATCCGCCTCGTTAAAGGGGCAAACTTGGCCATGGAACAAGTAGAAGCTTCTCTAAGAGTCTGGCCACAAGCTCCCTATCACTCCAAAATAGAAACAGATGCTAATTATAAGCGCATGCTTCACTATGCTCTTAAACCAGAGCATGCAGCAGCTGTCCATATAGGAATAGCCAGCCATAATTTATTCGATATTTCCTACGCCCTTCTTCTTTGCTCAGAAAATGAGGTGCAACCCTTTGTTACCTTTGAAATGCTTGAAGGTATGGCTGACTCTATTCGACGTATCGTCCATGAATTAACCGGCAAAATGATCCTTTATTGCGCCGTTGCTACAAAACAAGATTTTCAAAGCGCTATTGCTTATCTCATACGTCGCCTTGATGAAAATACTGGTCATGAAAACTTCTTGCGCTACATGTTTAATTTAAAACCCCATAGCGATATATGGGATGCACAAGTTGCTTTTTTTGTAGAAAGCTTCAAAATTCTAGATGAAACTTCTCTAGGGCCAAATAGAACCCAAGATCGCTATGCAAAGCCTTTAGAAATCCCTATGACTACCCCCTTTGAAAACGAAGCTGATACAGATTTTTCTCTGCCAGCAAACATCAAATGGGCCTCTGATATTTTAAAAACTTATGAAAACAAAAAATTCGATCCTATTCCACTTGTCATCAATGGCAAAGAAATTTATGAACATTTAGAAGGCCTGGGCATAGACCCTTCTAAGCCCCAAGAAACCCTCTACACCTATGCGTTAGCAACGCAGCAACATATAGAAGAAACCCTTACTATAGCTAAAGCTTCTGAAGCCTCTTGGAATAGCCAGTCAGTAGAACACCGCTGCCAAATTATCGCAAAATTTGCTCACCTACTTAGAGTGAAAAGACAACACTTTATAGGTGTTATGATTGCAGACGGTGGCAAATCTATTCCAGAAGCCGATACAGAATATTCAGAAGCTATAGATTTCGCTGAATACTACTTAAGGCTTATGCTTCGCTATAAAACCTATGAGTATCTTTCTTGGACAGCCCGAGGAACAGTGCTTGTCACCCCTCCATGGAATTTTCCTATTTCAATCCCAGCAGGTGGCATCTTAGCAGCCCTTCTTACAGGCAATGCTGTAATTTTCAAACCAGCTCCAGAAGCTGTCCTATGTGGCTGGGAGCTTGCCAAACTTTTTTGGGAAGCAGGCATTCCTAAAAACGTACTACAATTTATTAACTGCGTTGATGAGCCTATAGGCTGCTCTTTAATTAAAGACCCTCGAATAAATAGCGTTATTTTAACAGGAGCTACCTCTACAGCCAAACTATTTTTAACGTTAAGGCCAAGCTTGCACCTTTGTGCAGAAACAGGTGGTAAAAATGCTTTGATCATCACTGCCATGGCAGACCGTGATTTAGCTATTAAAGATTTGCTTCATTCAGCATTTGGTCATAGCGGGCAAAAATGTAGTGCTGCTTCCATTGGAATCTTAGAAAAAGAAGTTTATGAAAGTGAATCTTTTTTAAATCAACTCAAAGATGCAGCCTCTAGCCTAAAAGTGGGCTCAGCGTGGAACCCTCAAAATAAAATCACCCCTTTGATTAACCCCCCAGCACCTCACCTTCTTCGAGCCTTAACCACCCTAGAACCTGGGGAATCTTGGTTATTAAAACCAAGACAAGATCCTAACTCTCCCCACATTTGGTCACCCGGTATTAAACTCGGTGTCATCAAAGGAAGCTTTACCCATCAGACAGAATTTTTCGGTCCTGTTCTTGCTCTTATGAAAGCAGACAACCTCCACCATGCACTTCAGATAGCAAATGCCACTCCTTATGGACTAACCTCAGGCATACACTCTCTTGATGAAAGAGAACAAAAAAAATGGAAAACCTCGATTATTGCTGGAAACTGCTATATCAATAGAACTATCACAGGGGCTCTTGTTCAAAGGCAACCTTTTGGTGGCTGTAAAAAAAGCTCATTTGGACAAGGTTCAAAAGCCGGTGGCCCTAACTATTTATTACAATTTATGCACGCTACTCAAAAAGCACTCCCCCAAGAAAAAGCACCCGTTAATACTTGGGTAAATAACCTGTCTGGATCTTTAGAAAAATTTAATTTCTCTACAGAAGAGCTTGGCACTTGGCATGCAAGCGTTTCTAACTATGCATTTTGGTGGCAAAGATTTAGACGCGATTACGACCCTACAAAACTTATAGGACAAGACAACCTCCAACGTTATGTTCCTCATAAAAAAGTAACGATCCGTCTTTACTCAGATAACCAACCCCTAGATTATTTAAGACTTTTTGCTGCTGCACTCACAACAGAATGCCCAGTACAAATCAGCTGGAAAAAAAGCGGAAGGACCTTCCCTCCAAAACTTAACTGGCAAGCACTATGTCCTTTTTTTAACCACGTTGAAGAAACAGAAGAAGAGTTTTTAGATCGCGTTAGAAGTGGTGATATTAAACGCGTCCGCATGATTTCAAAAGCCTCTAATGAACTCTATCTTGCCGCCTCCGTCTCCGCCTGCTACATCAATGACGCTACAGTCTTAGCAAGTGGCCGGGTAGAACTTCTACATTTTCTAAGAGAAGTAAGCCTAAGCGTTGACTATCATCGCTACGGAAATCTAGGTCTTAGAGAAAGCGAGATAAGAAAGCCTATTTTTTAATAAAACCTGCTCCAACAAAGAAGTTATACCTGGCATCATCTTCATACGACCAAAATAATATCGACGTTAAATTGGTCGCGACTATTTTAATATGCACATTAAAATAGTCGCGTGCAATCATAGTAAAAATCGGATGCAACCCGCTTATAACCAACACAAAAAAACCTTTTAAGGCGTTGTGCTAGATTCTAAACCATTTGTCGTCACTACATCCTCAAGAAGCTGAAAAAATCGTGTGTTTTCAAAAAAATTCCAATCGACATCATAAGCAGATTGCAAAGGATGCTTCATAAAATAATTAAAAATTTTAAGCATCCCTCTTCTCGATAACACTATAGAATATGCTCCTAATCGATGTTGTATTTGTTTTGCAAAGTTGATACTAGGGGCCAGATCAATAGATCCGGCTGACTCATAATCAAAATCTGATCCCAATGATCCTCTAAACACAATATAATGACCAATAGAACCGTCTGGTAAAATATAGCGGGAATTCAAATCTGTAAATAAAATATCCCACTCTATTTTTTCTAGAGCCATATTAAAAATAAATTCTTTTAATATTTTCTTGGGGTCTTTATTAAAAACAATATCATCCTCCAATACCCAAATCGTCTCATATCCTTTGTCTAAAGCATGTTTAATAATTGAAAGATGACTTAAAAAACACCCTATCTGCCCAGGTAAAATAGTTCTTCTATTTGGCACCGGAAGTAAACACTGTACTTTAAATTTCCTAAGTAAAATTTTATCAAATGCCCAACCATTTACTGCAGAAAATCTTTCATATTGCAGACCATACCTTGTTAGAAGGTTGTCCATGCGATACCTTCTATCTGTTTTATGATCAAGATTAATGACATAGATTTTATCAAGACCTGCTATACCTGAAAAATAATCATCAACCTCTTCAAAATCCTTTTTTAAAAAATCCAATAAATACTTCGAATGATTTGCAAAACCAGGTTTTGAAAACAATACTAAGCACATCATTAAAATTCTTATCCAACCTTGCATAATACCCAATCTTAAATGCCTCCCCAAATATCCCTATATTTTCGACAAATTTTTTTTCTTTCATTTTGCCTTAAAACAGAATGTTTTCGACCAGAAGATAACGTATCCCCAACATAAAATAACCCTGTAAAATACGGATATCTTTTAAAGATGGCTCCTAATGAGGCTGCTCTTATCCACATTTCATGATCGCCATAAATTTTAAAGCCTGGATCAAAAAGTCCATATCTACTATGCATCGACTTCTTCCATAAAGGATGATTTCCTGGAGGACAATATTTAATAACATTTTCTAAAGAAAATTCCGGTTGTCTATGCTCATCTTTTTGAGAACATAAAAAAAAAGGAACATTGCACTCAGAAGTAAAATAAAGATCTGAATATACCAAATCAACTTCAGGAAACTGCTTTATATATCCAAGCAAAGACTCTATAGCCGAATAATCCATCCTATCATCAACATTTGCTGTAATAATATAATCAGCAGAAGCTTCTAAAAGAGCAATATTCCAAACCCCATATAAGCCAGGATCTTTAACTAACTTAATATATTTAACATTAGATCGATTTGCTATGTGCTTTAAAATATAAGTTTCCTCACCTTCTGGAGAATTTGCATTTATTATAATATGCTCACATTCGGAATATATTGTTTGTTTGCTAATATCATCCAAAAATTGCTCAATATATTTTTCTCCCTTATATACAGAAGTAATAATAGACACGCGAGGAAGACTTTCTCCATATAGAGCCCCTATATACAGACTACATAAAACCACTCTTAAAAAAAATAACATGAAAACCCAACTAGTTTTTGTTCCATTACAAATTAAAGGCACTAAAAAATAACACTAATATAAAAAAACTATTTTGATAAAAAAACCGCTCAATAAAAACAACACCAAGAAATTATAAGACATGGTATTAAAAATATTAAATCTTACACAAAAAAGACAATGCCTTTTTATCGATCTAAGCACCATTTAGCAGAGAGCCTTCATAAACCAAGTATAATACCGACGCGCTTTTCATTGCTAACTTCCAATAGTTTTTTAGCAGATGGTTTTCTGCT
>JBAWWQ010000040.1:0-9842 GCA_037146655.1 Chlamydiota bacterium
TTTTAAAAAATATTGCACTCTTTTGAAAACTGATGGTAGGATGTGGAAATAAGTGGGAATAATAAGGTTTTCCAAAAATGAGTGAGTTCTTCTTTAGTGGATCAGCAACAGCGAAGTTAGATGACAAATGTAGATTTGTTATCCCGCAAGCTATGCGTTTTGGTCTTGTTGAAGAAGGTAAACTTGAGTTTACAATTGCACTGGGTCTTGGTGGTTGTTTAGCAATTTATCGTAAAAGCGATATCGAAAAAATCGTGAAGAAGTTTCAAGCAAAACAACATGAACCTAAATTCCAGAAGTTTTTTACGATGTTCTTTTCCACATTATACCACACAACTTGTGATAACATTGGACGAGTGACTCTTCCTGCGATTTTGAAAAAAGCTGCAGGGATTGAGAAAGATATGGTAGTAGCCGGAGTCCTTAATAAGATAGAACTTTGGCCACAAGAGAAATATGAAGCAGATTTAGCAAGCTTTTTTAATCAAGAAGAAGAGCAGTCTCCTTTCCAAACAATGATGGAAGAGGCGTTCTCTTTGTTAAATGAAAAAGAAGAAGAAAAGAAAGAGCCAGTAGCCCTTTTAGAAGAAGTGGTTGAAGCTGTGAAGGGTTCAGTTTAATGGCGCCTCATCTTCCTGTGATGATCGATGAGTGTTTGGAGTATTTTGGTGATCGCACCATTAAAGTGTTTTTTGATGGGACTTTAGGAGCTGGTGGACATGCAGCAGCCCTATTAAAAGCCCATCCTGAAATAGAGATGTATATAGGATGTGATCGAGATACAAGTGCTTTAGAGATTGCAAAAGAAACTCTCAAGCCTTGGGCTGATAAAGTAGTATTTGTGCATGGCAACTTTGCAGATTTAGATAAGCATCTAGAAAAACTAGGTGTTACACAAGTAGATGGATTTTTTTTTGACTTAGGAGTGTCTTCTATGCAGTTAGATCAAGGTAAAAGAGGTTTTAGTTTCTCTAAAGAAGGACCGCTTGATATGCGAATGGACCTTACTCAAGATATGACAGCTAAACAAATTGTAAATTCATGGCCAGAAAAAAAATTAGGTGAACTCTTCCGCGATTTTGGAGAAGAACCTAGATGGCGTCAAGCTGCGAAAGCTATTGTTGCTGCAAGAAGTAAAAAAGAGATCGAGACAACAGAAGATCTTGCAGAAGTTATGAAAGAAGCGGTAGGTCAGAAAAAGAGACTTCATCCAGCTACACTTGTATTTCAAGCTTTACGTATTTGTGTAAATAAAGAGTTAGAATCTGTTCAAAGTGGCATTCAAAAAGCTCTTCAGTTTTTAACATCTCAGGGAAGAATAGGTGTACTAAGCTTTCATAGTTTAGAGGATCGCATTGTTAAAAATATTTTTAAAGAAGCGTCTACAGCTGTGAAAAGACTTCAAAAAGATAGTAACTATATACCTATGCTTGAAGTATTAACAAAAAAACCGCTGACTTGCACAAGAAAAGAAGAGAAAAAAAATCCACGAGCAAGAAGTGCTAAGTTGAGATTTGCGGAAAAAAATTAGATAGAGGGTAAAAATGAATTCGAAAATGCTGGTGCAGATCTTATGCTGTCTCACGGTATTTACTTTTTATCTTTATCATATCATACAGAAGCAAAATCAAATCAATTACTTGAGTTTACATCTTCCTAAAATAGTGAAAGAATTGAAAACTATTGAAGAAGAGAATATGCGTCTTCGTTTTCAAGTGAATTGTTTTCAAAGTCCAGATCATCTTATGCAGCTTGTCAAAGAGCAGCAGTATACACATCTTAAAATGCCACTTTTAAAAGAGGTGTTTACGTTTCAAGAAGGGTTAGCTTTGCATCAAGATATTTATAGAGAGCAATCTTTAGCCACAGAGCCTGTATTGGCTGTTGGAGCCTATCACTAATGCAATCCCACTTTGGGTTAGTCGTTCGTGCACATGACACAAAAAAATTAGCTTTTGTTGCAATCGGTGTTTTTTGTTTATTTTCTTTTTTGATTATTCAGTTTTTTAAGATACAAGTAGTAGAGCAAGAAAAATGGCAACAAAAAGCTAGAGCTCAGCATCAATATATTGTAGCTGAGCCCTTTAAACGGGGCGTTTTTTATTCTAATGGCCATTTATCACAGACACATGAAGATACTCCCCAGCCTTTTGTAATTGATTTGCCTATGTTTCATTTGTATGTCGATCCAGATTCTATTGAAGAGATGTATAAACCAAGTATTTTTAAGCAGCTAGCTGTGGTTTTAGAGTTGGATCAAGAAAGCTCTTTAAAAATAGAGGAAGAGTTTTACAAAAAAAGCCGTAGTAGAAAAGTTGCTTCATGGCTAGATCATGAAAAAAAAGAACAGATTGAGAAATGGTGGTTTTCTTTTGTTAAGGGCAAAAAAATACCACGTAATGCAATTTATTTTATTGAAGATTATAAAAGGTGTTATCCTTATGGCAAATTACTTGGCCAAGTATTACAAACAATTCGAGATGATAAAGATCAAAAAACACATCAAGCTATAGCAACAGGAGGGCTTGAATATTATTTTGATAGTTATTTGCAGGGAAGAGAAGGTAAAAGAAGATTGTTACGTTCCCCTAAGTTTCCTTTAGATAGGGGAGATGTTATTCAAACACCAGAAGATGGCCATGATATTTATCTGACTATACACCCTTATTTACAAGCGATCGTTGAAGAAGAAATTGAAAAAGGGGTATTAGCGGCTCAAGCAAAAGCTGGCTGGGCGGTTGTTATGGATGTTCATACAGGAGATGTTTTGGCTATGGGGCAATATCCTTTTTTTAATCCGGCACATTATAAAGATTATTACTCGGATAAAAATCTAGTAGAATATACAAAAATTAAAGCCCTAACAGATTGTTTTGAGCCAGGGTCTATTTTAAAGCCTATTTCTTTTCTGATTGCATTAAAAGCAAATCAAGAAAGGATAAAACAAGGGCAACAGCCGCTTTTTGATCCAGAAGCAAAAGTAGATTTAGCAAAGATTAAGCTTCCAGGAAGAAAAGTCCCTATGAAAGATGTTTCGACAAGCAGGTTTTTAAATATGAATTTGGCTCTGCAGAAATCATCTAATATTTATACAGCAGGTCTTATTCAAAAAGTAGTGGAGACATGTGGAGAGCAGTGGTACCGAGATCAGCTTCATACGGTATTTGGTTTTGGGAAAAAAACAGGAGTGGAACTGCCTTCAGAAACAGTAGGATTTTTACCAGCACCAGGCAAGCTTTATGCAAATGGTAAACTGCAATGGTCTACACCAACACCTGGGTGTTTAGCGATAGGATATAATCTGCTTGTTAACGGTATGCAGGTATTAAAAGCTTACGCGATGATAGCAAACGGTGGTTATGAAGTTCAACCTTCACTTGTTAAAAAAATCGTGAATAAAAATTCAGGGGAAATAGTTTATCAAAGAAAGC
Source organism: Chlamydiota bacterium (assembly GCA_037146655.1). Lineage (GTDB taxonomy): Bacteria > Chlamydiota > Chlamydiia > Chlamydiales > JBAWWQ01. The sequence goes on from JBAWWQ010000040.1 coordinate 3,432, forward strand.
CTTTAGAGCATAAAACCCCTGTTTTAGATCCAGCTATTTTAAATCGCGTTATAGAAGGGATGAAGTATGTGACAAAACCAGGAGGGTCTGCAATAAGAGCTGATGTACCTGGATATACAGAAGTTGGCAAAACAAGTACTTCAGAAAAAATTAGACAGGGTAGTTATGCTAAAAATGTTCACTTTGCAACCTTTGCGGGATTTGCTCCTGCAAAAGATGCTAAGATTGCTATTGTCGTAGGAATCGATGAACCAACTTTTCAAACCCTACCAGGTGTTGGTCGGATGTTTTTTGGTGGTAAATGCGCCGCCCCTGTATTTGGAGAAATCGCTAAACGGACCTTGAGATATTTAGGAACAACACCCGATGATCCTTATGGCTATCCTAAAGGAGACCCTCGATATTCTGAAGATAAGGCAGATATGGCCAAAGAAGTAAAAGCATTGCAGAATCTATTTCTTCAGTGGCATAAGTAGCTTTTGGTTAGGTGCTTATATTTCATCTGGTTGGGTGTGGCAATTTATATGCATGGTATTTTATTTAAAAAAATGCACAGTATGTCTTATAATATAAGACATACTAGGTAGGATTAATGTGGGATTTAAAGAATTGAGGCAAGCCACGTCTGTGGAAGAATTTGATTACCAATTATTGGTGAGTCATCTATCAGAGTATTCTAATAAAAGGGATGCCATCACCAGGTTAATGCGTGATCAGAAAATTATAAGAATTAAAAAAGGATTGTATATTTTTGGTCCTGATTACAGAAAAGGGCTTGTTTGTAAGGAGAGTTTGGCTAATCAAATTTATGGTCCTTCTTATATCAGTTTGGAGTATGCTTTAGCATTTTATGGGATGATACCAGAGCGTGTCGATCAAGTGACATCGGTGACTACAGGAAGAAGCAGGAAATTTAATACTCCACTTGGGAGTTTTTCTTATCGATATTTGCCTATAGAGAAATATACAGTGGGTATTACATGGAAGCAGTTAGATGATTATCATGGAGTTATGCTTGCCACTCCCGAAAAAGCTATTTTTGATTATGTTTATTTTTCAAGAGGGGTATCGGATAAAACATCTTTAGAACATTATTTTTATGATGATTTACGTATAGATGAAGCAGTTTTAAAAGAGCTTTCCTTAGATCGTCTTATCGAGATTGCTAAATCATTCTCGAGTGGAAGGATTAATCGGGTGTTACAATTTATTCAGGAATTACATCATGCATGACGCGATTGATCAAATGTTAAAGAGATACACATGTATAACGAGTGCAGATTACCAAAATGCATTGAAAGAAATTATTCAGGAAGTGGCGTTATTTGGCCTATGGCGTCATAAATTTTTTGAACATGCAGCCTTTTATGGTGGAACTGCTTTAAGGATTTTACATGGTTTAAATAGATTTAGTGAGGATTTAGATTTTTCACTACTTGAACCCAATCCATCATTTTATCTTGGAAATTATGAACAAGGGATAAGGCGTGAGTTAGAGATGTTTGGATTTACACTGGAAGTAGAGGTAAAACAGAAAAATTTGCAAACAGCAGTGCAATCAGCGTTTTTAAAAGGGAATACTCTTGAGCATTTATTAAAGGTAGGCATGCCTAAGCACTATGCTAAACAGTTTCATCCTGATGGAAAGGTGAAAATAAAGTTTGAGATTGATACGGATCCACCCCGATTATTTCACACGGAGGCGATCCCTCTTTTTCTTCCTATTCCTTTTTCTATTCGTACTTATCAGATGTCGGATATGTTTGCTGGAAAAATTAGTGCACTGCTTTTTAGACAATGGCAAAAAAGAGTGAAGGGACGTGATTGGTATGATTTTCTGTGGTTTATAGGAAAAAATACACCTGTTAATCTGCAGCACCTTCAAGCGCGTATGGAACAAATCCAAAAATGGGATTCAAAACAAAAGCTTGTTTTAGAAGATGTCAAAGATCTTATTCATCATAAGATCGATCACTTAGACCTTGAACTTGTTAAACAAGATGTAGCTCCTTTTATAAGTGATTTCATGTATATGGAAGGATGGTCTAAAGAACTTTTTCATTCCGCAGTTAATCGATTAATACAAAAAAATAGATAAGGTAGCTAAATACTCAAGAGGTATATTGACTCTTAAGCAGATAATCATCAAATTGTTGTTAAATTAACCTTGCAAAACAAACAAATCATAGTAAAAATGCAATGAAAAAATAGAATTTGCCAGATTAAAAATCATAGGTCTTGCGATTTTAATTTCAGTTAAAAAATAAGGAGCGGCGGTTTTTTACGCTGTTATATTGATGAAACTTTCAGCTTTATTACATAAGTTAGATGTTCAGATTAAAGGAAAAAAAGATCTAGTTGTTACAGGGATTGCTATTCATTCTAAACAAGTTGCTCCTGGAAATTTGTTTGTTGCAAAAAAAGGAGAGAAAACAGACGGGTCACTTTTTATTGATGAGGCACTTGAAGGTGGAGCTTGTGCTATTTTAACTGACCTATATAATCCATTTTTAACACATGTCACACAAGTTATTACAAAAGATCCCAGCCTTTTACAAGGGGAGATCGCAAGAAGGTTTTATCAAGACCCTTCTCAGAAACTCTTTCTTGTAGGTATTACAGGGACTAATGGTAAGACGACAACCTCTTACATTATTAAGCATCTTTTAGAAGAAAAAAAAGCCCCTTGTGGGCTTATAGGAACAATTGAAAATATCCTAGGTGATCATCATCTACCTTCTCAACTGACAACACCTGATGTCATCACTCTTAATAAGTATTTTTATGAAATGCTGCACAAAGGATGTGAAAGTGCGGTTATGGAAGTTTCTTCTCATGCACTTATCCAAAACAGGATTGAAGCTATAGAATTCGATGTCGCAGTTTTTACAAATCTTAGCCAAGACCATCTCGATTATCACAAGACCATGGATAATTACGCTGCTGCAAAAAAAATGCTATTTTCTCATCTTACATCTTTACAGAGTAAAGCTTTTGTTAAAACCTCTATCGTTAATATAGATGATCTTTTAGGAAAATCTTTAGTGAAAGAAATAGAATCTAAGATCATCAGTTATGGGATAGATAATGCTCAAGCAGATCTTCAAGCTAAACATTTAAAAATGTCTTTTGAAGGAAGTAGTTTTACTTTGATATATCAAGGTGAAGAGATTTTAATAAAAACAGCATTAATTGGTCGGTTTAATGTGTATAATTGTTTAGCAGCAGTCGGAGCAGCTCTTGCAAAAGGACTTTCTTTAAAGCAGATTCAAACAAAGCTTAAAACCTTTAAAGGCGTGCCTGGTAGATTACAAAAGATCCCGACACAAAATGGGATTCATGTGTATGTTGATTTTGCCCATACACCTCAAGCTTTAGAAAGTGTATGCACGACTTTAAAAGAGCTAACTAAAGGGTCTTTAATTAGCGTATTTGGTTGTGGGGGAGATCGTGATAAAGATAAAAGACCTAAGATGGCATCTGTTGCCGAAAAATATTGTGATCGAATGATTTTCACAAGTGATAACCCAAGAAGAGAAGATCCAGAAAAGATTATTCAAGAGATGCTCTGTGGTGTCTTGTCTCCAAATAAAGTGATGGTAGAAATCGATCGTAAACAGGCAATTTTACAAGCGATGTCTCTTGCTACAAAAAAAGATATTGTCATTATTGCCGGTAAAGGGCATGAATCTACCCAGATTTTTAAAGATAAAACCATCGCTTTCAGTGATGTTGATATCGTCAAACAGAAATAATTTATTAATAAAAATATGAGGTAAATAATGAAAAAATATATCACGGTATTGCTTTGTTTAATTATAGGGGTTTTACAGGCAGATAAAAAAGCGATTATTTTTGGTGTGACAGGGCAAGATGGTTCTTATTTGAGTGAATTGCTTTTAGAAAAGGGCTATGAGGTTCATGGTATAAAAAGAAGGAGTTCTTCTTCTAATACTTCTAGGTTGGATCATCTTTACCATGATCGCCATGCAAATGGAGGGAAATTTTTTTTACATTATGGGGATTTAGTAGATGGGTCTAGTGTCTTATCACTGCTTCAAAAAATTCAGCCTGATGAAATCTATAATTTAGCAGCGCAATCTCATGTGAGAGTTTCTTTTGATATACCCGAATATACAGTCGATGTAGATGGTGTAGGTACTTTAAGGATTTTAGAGGCTATCCGTAATTTGGGGTGGGAAAAGCGTGTTAAATTTTATCAAGCTTCAACAAGTGAGCTTTATGGACTTGTTCAAGAAGTGCCTCAGAAAGAGACGACGCCGTTTTATCCAAGATCTCCTTATGGGGTTGCAAAACTTTACGGATATTGGATTACGAAAAATTTTCGTGAAGCTTATGGGATTTTTGCGTGTAACGGTATTTTATTTAACCATGAATCACCAAGACGTGGAGAGACTTTTTTAACAAGAAAAGTCACGCAAGCTGTAGCTCGTATTCACTTAGGACTTCAAGAGACACTTTATATTGGTAATCTTGAAGCAAAAAGAGACTGGGGTCATGCAAAAGATTACGTAGAAGGAATGTGGCGTATGCTTCAGCAAGAAAAGCCCGATGATTATGTTCTTGCAACTGGAGAAACCCATTCTGTGAGAGAGTTTATTGAAAAATCTTTTGCTGTTGTAGGTGTTGAGCTTGTATGGGAAGGAAATGGAGAAGATGAAGTAGGTGTTGATGTAGCTACAGGTAAAATACGTGTAAGAATCGATCCTATTTATTATAGACCCACAGAAGTAGAGCTTTTAATAGGGGATTATTCTAAAGCTAAAAAAGAGCTTGGATGGGAGCCTACAACAAGATTTGAAGAACTTATTAAAGAGATGATGGCAGAGGATTTAAAGCTTACAAAGCAAGTGCATAAAGCAGAGTAAGCAGTGATTTTTTAGAAAAAAACATCTGGCTGAATATAGCTGGATGTTTTTTTCTTCTTGTTAAATTTTTGAAAATTCTCGATAACATATCAAATTCATTAAAAACGCTCGTAAGAGATACTTTTACATGGCTCTATTTAATAGGTGGTTACTTTTTTTTCTTGTTATGCTCATTGGAGTGTCTTCAGCGCATGCTGTTAAAAAAGAAGAAAAACCTTTAAAGACTACTGTTAAAAAAGTAGATAAGAAGGCTCCTACCGCTTCTAAAAAATCTAATGCGTTACAGGCCCCTAAAAAAATTAACACCCCGCCTAAAAAGCAAGAGCCTTCGCAAGTGTTAGTAAAACCGACTGTAAAACCACAGGCGCCTGTTAATGTGATTCCTAAAGTGACTTCAAGATCTTCTGTGCAGCGTATTCCAGCAGAGGTTTTACAAAAGGTGGCAGATCAAAAGCTTATTGTTTTAGATCCAGGTCATGGAGGATATGATGTAGGAGCTAGGTATTATTGCTGTGATGAAAAATCTTTGGCTCTCTCTATGGCTCTTTTAACAAAAAAGCATTTAACAGAGATGGGGTATAGGGTAATTTTAACGCGTAGTCGTGATGTCTTTATACCTTTAGAAACAAGAGCGATGATAGCTAATGAGACAAAAGGGAAACTTTTTGTAAGTATTCATTGTAATGCTGCAAAAAACGCTTTGGCTAAAGGAATTGAGATTTTTTATTATACATGTTCAGATAAATGGCGTTCTGGGTCTTCTAAAAAGCTAGCGAGTCGCATTTTGAGTAAGGTGATAGAAAGGACAGGGGCGGATGATCGTGGGGTTAAAGAGGGAAATTTTTTTGTTCTTCGTGAGACAAAAATGCCATCTATCATTGTTGAAACAGGGTTTATGACGCACCCTGATGAAATACATCTTCTTAAAGACATTGTGTATCGAGATAAAATAGCTAAAGGAATCTCTGAAGGTATTGATAGCTATTTTAAGCTTTAGGTGAAAGAAAATCGTCCTCGGCGCGAGTCGAACGCGCGACCTGCGGCTTAGGAGGCAGCCGCTCTATCCCCTGAGCTACGAGGACATACTGTAAAAACTTAGAGATAACTATAGAGGAATTTTAGGGTTTGTCTCAAGACATATTGAATAAATCGCTTGCTTTGTTATAGTTGAAAAAAACAGATCTTACATAAGGTGGGTAATGATGCAGGAAGGTACAGCGGATTTAGGATTGATTGGCCTAGCGGTTATGGGGCAAAATCTTGTGATGAACATGAATGATCATGGTTATACTGTAGCTGTTTATAATCGTACGGTTAGTAAAGTTGATGATTTTTTAGCCAAAGCTGCTAAAGGTAGCCGGGTGATAGGGGCCCATGACCTTAAAGAATTTTTTAAAGCACTGAAGCGTCCTAGAAAAGTGATGTTCATGGTAAAAGCTGGTCAGGCTGTGGATCTTTTAATCGAAGAGTGTCTCCCTTTTCTTGAAAAAGGAGATGTTGTGATTGATGGGGGTAATAGTCA
>JBAWWQ010000041.1:0-9730 GCA_037146655.1 Chlamydiota bacterium
GTTTAAAAGGTGCTTGGTATAATCAACATTATTACGTAAACTATTCGAATTTCTTAGAGCCCGATATTGCTACTGAAGTGTCTGCTACTCGCATGAAAATCAAACAAAGTTTCTGGGGAGTTGGCGTTCGCACAGGTCTAGATGCATCTTGGTTTTTTGATAAAAACTGGAGCCTATTTGGCAGCACGTCTCTATCTGCTCTATGGGGCCGCTTCAATGTAACACGTCAAGATTTCGCAACAACACTTCCTCATAACGTTGTCTACAGAACGTGTGATGTACGCTCTGATTTTCATACTATTAAGCCTGTTGCTGAATTTCAATTAGGTTTACGCTATGATTATTGGTTCTCAGATGATGATTACCACTTTGGTGTTCAAGCTGCATGGGAAGAACAACTATGGTTTAACCAAAATCAGTTCTTTGAACTTAATCAAGCTTGGGGTAGCAATGGTGACTTAGGTCTTCAAGGGTTTACTATTGATTTTAGATTTGATTTCTAAAAACTCACTTCAGCTTTTTACAAAAAACCTCAGACATAAAACATCTGAGGTTTTTTTATTTCGCAAAATTTCTTGTCTTTTTTCCACGCAATATGTTTAATGGGGTCTATCAACCATTTTTTAAATAAGGTTTTTATGAAATCATCTTTTTTTAAGTTTGCATGCTTATCTTTAGCTATGCCTTTACTCTCTTTTGCTGCAACTGCCCAGCCTTCTCGTCATGCTACTAAAATTCATGGGGACAAGTCTGAGGATATGACTGTAGAACATCCTATGATTACACCTAGTGTAATGCCTGTTATAGAACATGGATATAATGTATTTGTTACAGCTGACTTTATCTATTGGACAGGAAGAACAGACAACCTAGATTATGCACAAACAGGAACTGCTTTAGTTTCTAGTCGTGCTCAATTTAATGGAACAACTAATGCCAATGCAACTTCAGAAGAAGGTTCTCAGTTGCATCCTCATCATAAAATGAGTCCTGGTTTCAAAGTAGGAATCGGATGCGATTTAAACCATGATGGTTGGGATACATACTTCCATTACACATGGCTACGCAATAGCGCTTCTTCTACAGAATCTTTTACAACAGCCGCTGTAAGTCTCTGGGATTATGCCCCTATTTCTGTATACTCAAAATCTACTACGTCTATCAATGCTGCTAATGCTGCATGGAAACTTCACTTCAATACTCTAGATTGGGAACTTGGACGTGAATTCTATATTAGCCCACGTCTTTTATTAAGACCTCATTTTGGTTTAAAAGGTTCTTGGCAGACACAGCATAACAATGTAGATTTTTCAGCTCTTACTGATACAGCTGTATCAGGTGCTGTAGCGACAGGAAGCTATAACATGACACAAAAGCAAAGCTTTTGGGGTCTAGGACTTCGTTCCGGTTTAAACACTTCATGGAAATTCACAAGAAACTGGAGTATCTTTGGTGATATCTCTCTTGCAGCTTTATGGAGTCACTTTACAACACACAGAACAGACACACTGACTCAAACTTCAACTTCTCGTTCTATAGAGAATTTTACAAACTTAGAAGCGATTCATGTCAGAAGATTAACTCACACAATAACACCTGTTATCGAGTGGGATCTAGGTGTACGTTGGGACTACTGGTTCTCTGACGAAGACTATCGTTTCAGAGTACAAGCAGCATGGGAAGAGCAAGTTTGGTTTGACCAAAATCAATTCCTACAATTGGGAGCAACAAACCGAACAGGTTCTCTTAACCTACAAGGTTTAACACTAGATTTTAGATTTGATTTCTAAAAATCCACTAGTTGCTTAAGAAAAAACCTAAAGGGGAAACTCTTTAGGTTTTTTTATTTCAAATAAAAATCAAACATCCTATATTAAAATATTTTTATTGCAGTTTTTTCACGCCTATTCTCTATCGTTTATTTAAAATAAAAATCATGTACCCTTGTTAGTTTTTTATAAGATACCTCTTTGTTTATCAAGTTACCTAACATTTAGTATGCTCTATATAAAAAACAAAAATTCTTAATAAAAACAAGTTTATATTAATAAATTGTTTTTTAGTTTATTTATTTCATAAAAAAATAATATAATAAACAGATTATTAAACAAGTTGTTTTGTTATTATGAACATATCTTTAGATGCATTTATAGGGATCTCTGAAAGATCCACTTACTACCTAGATGGTTCAGAGCATGGATCTGGGATGCTAGGAGCTATCGCTAAAAAAATAGATGCCCTAGGTCATATCTTAACAAACCCTATGAGCCTCTGCATAGACCATTATGTTCGCATTTTTGTAGTACCCATTAAACCTGGTTATTACAGACAAAAAAACACTTTATTCCTTGAAGTTGCATATCGTGTTGCTCTCTTTGCTATTAATACGATGACTGCACTAATTGTAGTAGCACCCACACTTATTGGTATGCTTTTAAGAGCATCGACATATCCAGCGAAAAAAGATTTTATTTGGGATGGACCAAAAACAAAGCAACCTAGTGAGGATATACAAGATCTAGATAAAAACACCATCTCGTTAATAACCTATAACATGGCCGCAATGCCACAATTTGTGTCCACACGCAATTTACTACGCCCCACTATGGAACGTGCACAAGAGATCCCAGATGCGCTAGCAGCAGCCGAAGAACTCCCTGATTTTATTTGTGGTCAAGAAGTGTTTCATACTCAAGCCGCTGAAGTGATTGCTGAAGGACTCAAAAAAAAGGGATACTCTTCGATTATCCGCAACGTAGGTCCTCAAATATTTGGACTTAATAGCGGGTTATTTCTTGCAAGCAAATACCGATTATCTAATGTCTGTTTTTACCCTCACCCCTATAGTAGAGGGTTTATTGAACGTCAAGCAAACAAAGGTGTTCTAATCGCTACAGCTCATATAGGAAAAAAACTCGTAGTTATTGCTACAACTCATCTAAGTGGAGGAGGCCCAGAAGGAGGAGCCTTACCTAGATCTACCCAGGTTAAAGCCGCGATGGCCCATATTGACAGGTATGTGCAAAAAATGCTCACAGAAAACCAAAAAATCGAAGGTGTTTTTCTATCTGCAGACACAAACATTGCCCCTACAGACACTAATGATTGTCAACGTGATGATAAGGGCCACTTGATCATATCTCAAGAGCCTGAGTGGTATTTAAACCCTATGCTCCATGCACGTTCATCTACAGGCTTCTTATCTGAACCATCTAATACTTTAAAAAATTCAAAGCAAGAAATAGCAAACCAAGCTTTAATGAATTTACAAAAAACACTCCCTAATGCCAATCGAATCACAGATCCAAACGCCTGGGATCGTTATATTGAATCTGTCAAAACCATACAAAGCGCAGACTTATGCCCAAATGCCTCTGATCCATCTGCATTCCTAGCCAAAGAGTTGCCTTATAAATTAGGCGGCCCCTTTCCACCAGATCTCTATGAGCACGATCTAGATAGTTTAGAAAAAGCAATGGATGGCTCTGTTGTTGATATGGAATTTGCCTCCCCTACTCATTTAAATACAAATGACCCAGACAATCAACCAGCTGTAACCAAACCACTACGTCTTGATTTTAATTTTGTAAGAACGAAAAAAGGTTTTACAAATTCAGATTACCTAAGACAACCAAAAAGTCTAGGATCAAAAGTACTACATCTACGTTATACACCTTCAGATCACCACCCTGTTAGAACTCTTTTTTCAATTTAAGGCTAGTATCCCCTGAAATATTGTAGAAACAACAAAAGCTAAACGATCAATACACTATCTATTAACCAAACAATTTCTGAACAAGAGTCGTATCCATCTTTAGATGTGTCTTGATATCAAAAAAATACAAGCATTGCCATGCTTGAGTTTTTTTAGCTTGTGCATTTTGAGTGATATCCCATGGAGGATAAACTCTTATTCCTAGCTTCCCCCCTTTTCCATCCTGCGATAAAATACCTTGCTTATACAAGACCGCTTTGGGAAAAACAAATTGTCCAAAATGCTCAGTAGTTCTAACGCTCACCACAAAAAAATCGATGGGATCTTCCATAGCATGTGGTAAAATAGGTCCATCTTTAAGCCTTTTCCACAAAGTGACAAACTGTCCAATTTTTGTTGGCGTAATCTTTGCTATGCGAAATTTAACGCGTCGATGGTCCATTTGAAATGTACATGCACCATATTCTTGACTTTCAGCTTCTCTTTTAAGGTGAGTAATAGTTAATCCACTAGGAACATAAGCCAATTCTTGAACTTCTAATAAATCTACATAAGTGTCATGGCAATCCTTACCCACTTTGATTTCCCCAATAAATGTTTTAACTTCAGTAGGAAGTCATTTCTGGCTTTAAAAGAAGAATGGTTTCTTTAAGTGCATGAATAAAACGGTGAATATCTTCCAAAGTATTATACACACCAAAAGAAATCCTTAAGGCCGAAGAGACCCCAAAGTATTCTAAAATAGGCTGTGCACAAAGCGTTCCTGTTCTTAGAGCAACTCCTTTAACATTTAAAAGAGTCCCCACATCAAGTGCATGTAATCCTTTGACGACAAACGTAATAAGAGGTCCTTTATTTTTGGGTTCACCTATAAAACGGATTTCGGCAATCGCTTGCATCTGTGATAGGGCTTCTTGCAAAAGCTTTGCTTCAAAGGCTTTTATCTTATCAAGACCAAGCGTTTGAATATATTCAATAGCCGCCCCCAAACCAATCACTTCAGCAATCATCGGCGTTCCTGCTTCAAACCGCAAAGGAGGCTCTTGATAAGTTGTTTTATCAAAAGTCACCTTAGTAATCATATCCCCACCTCCTTTATGAGGTGGCATCTTTTCTAATAACTGTTTCTTCCCATATAAAACACCAACACCTGTCGGTCCATACATCTTATGAGCAGAAAATGCTAAGAAATCCACATCAAGCTCTTTTACAGAAATAGCAATATGAGAAGCTGCTTGGGCTGCATCCAAAAAAACTTTAGCTCCTTTTTCATGGGCTAAAGCAATAAGTTCTTTAACAGGATAAATCTCCCCTGTCGTATTTGTCATATAAGCTAAAGAAACAAGTTTTGTTTTTTCATTTAGAAGTGATTTAAAACTTTCAAGATCTAACTCACCTAAAGGCGTTACTTTAGCAACTTTTAAAATAAGCTGTTTTTCTTCTGCAAGCATCTGCCAAGGAACAATATTAGCATGATGTTCTGCATAAGAAATTAAAATCTCGTCACCTGCTTTTAAAAAAGCGTGTCCAAAACTTTTAGCTACAAGATTAATACTATCTGTTGTTCCACTTGTGAAAATAACTTCTTCTGCTAAAGCAGCTCCTATAAACGCTCTAACCTGTTCCCTTACTAAACAGTAACAATCTGTCGCATTTGCTGCTAAATTATAAACAGCACGGTGCACGGTCCCATATTCATAAAGATAAAACTGCATCATCCTATCAATGACACTTTGTGGTTTTTGTGTTGTTGCTGCAGAATCTAAATAAACAAGTGGTTTATGAAGATGCACCCCTTGAGAAAAAAAAGGGAAATCATCCCTAACAAAACCACCTTCTTCGTAAGAAAACACCTTATCCCCTTGTCTGTCTATCTAAAATAGAAGCTAAATGCAAATCAAAGTGCTCTTCTAATACAACATTAGAAACTGGCAAATGCTGAATTAACTCTTTACAAAATCCTTTGAGAAGTAATTTTTTTGCCGTAGCAAGATCTAAGCCCCTAGCTTTTAAATAAAAAAGTTCCTCATCTTGCAATTTGGCAATTGTAGCACCATGAGAGGCTTTAACATCATCTGCAAAAATCTCTAAGTTAGGTTTGCTATAAGCTGTAGCTTTTTTCCCAAGCAATAAATGATTAGATCTTTGATAAGCTTGGGTTTTTTGAGCATCCTTATCTACACAAATTTTTCCTTCAAAACTAAGTCTTGCCTGATCAAATAACACCCCTTTAAAATGCTGATGCGACTCGCAATGAGGAGCTTTGTGACGCATTGTAATATAATGATGGGATTGATTTTTCTTCTCCAAAATAGAAAGCCCTTTCAAAAAGGCCCTGGCACCTTGCTCTAATAACTCAACTGTGAACTCTTGTCTAAGTAAAGGCGATCCTCCATCTCCAGTAAAACAAGAAAAATGTGCATCCTTACGCAAAAAAGCACATACATGATCAAAATAAAAAGATGAACAAGCTCCAAGCAACTCTTTATTAACTAAACACTGACTTCTTGCCTCTAAATGAAATTCTGTAAGCTGATTAATCCACTGAGAAGCCTCTGTGTTAGCAACTGCTTGTATACTAAAACAAGCTTTAGCATCACTGCCTAAATAAATAAGATTTTTAGGGAAATGTATCTTTGCCTCTTCAGAGGAATATAATTCTACAATTTCAATTGGTTTATCAATATGCACTTTTTGTGGAATATAAAGAAAAAAGCCTTCTTCAAACAAAGCATGATTTAAAAATGTTAAACCACCATGAGTTTCTTTAAGAAATTTAGAAAATCGTCCTTTTAATAAAGAGCCATAGGTCTTTAAAGCTTCTTTAAGAGTACAATAAACTACTGCAGGAGAAAGACCCCCTAAAGAAGATAAAGCCTGAATAAATACTCCATCAACAAAAATAAATCTGTGATTATCTGTAGATGGCAGCTCTGAAATAGATGATGTAACAGAGTCGACACAAAATTCTTTGCGATAAAGCTCTTGCAAACTCAAATAACGAAAAGCTTCTTTATCTTTTGTAGGCAGTCCTAAACTTTTAAAAAGCTCCCATGCTTGAGATTGCGAATCCATAGCAAAACCACGGTCCGCTTTTTCATATAAACTATTTAACAGGTTTTGGCTCTCTACTACCACTTAAACACCTAATGTTTCTTTTTCAAGCCAGTCATAGCCTTGTTTTTCTAAAAGATCCACCAAGGAGGGCTCAGAGGTTTTTACAACTTTACCTCCAATAACAACATGAATAATATCGGGCTCTAAATAATCTAAAAGCCTTTGATAATGCGTGATCACAATAAGCACTTTATTAGGATTCATCTGTTTTTTTATCCCTTCTGCTACAATACGCATTGCATCAATATCAAGCCCTGAATCTGTTTCATCTAAAATAGCTAAGTCTGGATTTAAAACAGCCATCTGTAAAATTTCATGCCGTTTTTTTTCTCCACCTGAAAATCCTGTATTAATCTCTCTATCTAGAAACTCTTCTTTAATTTGCACAAGTTTGAGTTTATCTTGCAAAAACTCTCTAAACTCACTTTCAGAAAAAAGTTTTTCCCCTCTCGCTTTTTGCTGCGCATTTTTTGCTGCAAATAAAAACTCAAATTGTGTACATCCTGCAATCTCTATAGGATACTGAAAGCTCATAAAAAGCCCTAAGTGAACTCTTTCTTCTGGCTCTAAATCTAAAAGATTTTGCCCTTTAAATGTGATACTGCCTTGAGTGACTTCATACCCTGGATGTCCCGCCAAAACTTTTGCTAAAGTAGATTTGCCAGCTCCATTTGGCCCCATCACTGCATGAATCTGCCCAGGATTAGCCGTTAAAGAGAGCCCTTTTAAAATTTCTTTACCTTCCACGCTAACATGGAGATCATCTATAATAAGCATAATTATCCTACTGAATTTTCCAACTTAAGCGTAAATAATTTTTGAGCCTCTACAGCAAACTCAAAAGGAAGTTCTTTAATAACTTCTTTACAAAAACCATTCACAATTAAATGGATCGCCTCTTCTTTTGGAATGCCTCGAGATTGCAAGTAAAAAATCTGCTCTTCATTCATTTTACAAGTGGATGCCTCATGCTCCACCTCTGCACTATCATTGTGCACTTCAATATAGGGAAATGTATTTGCTGAACAAGCATTACCCACAAGCATCGAATCACACTGCGTATAATTACGAGCCCCCTCGGCTTGAGGAGCTATTTTTACAAGACCTCGATAAGTATTGTGAGAGTTATCTGCAGCTATCCCTTTTGATATAATGGTAGAGCGTGTGTTTTTCCCTATATGGATCATTTTTGTTCCTGTATCAGCTTGCATCTTGTGATTTGTCAATGCTACAGAATAAAATTCTCCAATCGATTCATTACCTTGTAAAATACAACTAGGGTACTTCCACGTAATGGCCGATCCAACCTCTACCTGAGTCCAAGAAATTTTAGAACGAAATCCTTCACAACGACCACGCTTTGTTACAAAATTATAAATACCACCTTTCCCTGTGACAGGGTCTCCTGCATACCAATTTTGTACTGTAGAATATTTTATCTCTGCATGATCTTTGGCTACAAGCTCAACAACAGCTGCATGAAGTTGATTTTCATCATAAGCAGGAGCTGTACACCCTTCTAAATAACTCACATAAGATCCTTCTTCTGCCAAAATAAGCGTTCTTTCAAATTGCCCTGTTTCTCTTTCATTAATGCGAAAATAAGTCGAAAGCTCAATTGGACACCTTACCCCTTTTGGGACATAGACAAAAGATCCATCAGAAAACACTGCAGAATTAAGCGCTGCATAATAATTATCCCCTATAGGGACAACACTACCCAAGTATTTCTCAATAATTTCAGGATATTTATGAACCGCCTCTGACATAGAACATAAAATAACCCCAGCATCTTTAAGAGTCTGATGAAAAGTTGTTCCCAAAGACACAGAATCAAACACAATATCAACAGCAACATTAGCCAGCCTTTTTTGCTCATCCAAAGGAATCCCAAGTTTCTCAAATGTTTTGAGGATTTCAGGATCTACTTCATCTAAGCTTTCTAAAGTTTGTTTTTTCTTAGGTTCAGAAAAGTAGCGAATATCTTGAAAATCAATAGGATTAACACCAAGATTTGCCCAAGAAGGTTGCTTCATCGTTAACCACTTACGATATGCTTTCAACCTAAACTCTAGCAAAAAAGAAGGTTCATTTTTTTTTAAAGAAATAGCACGAACAGTCTCTTCTGTTAACCCTTTTGGAAAAGTCATAGACTCAATAGGGGTAACAAACCCATATTGATACTGCTTTCTATCCTCTAATATATCCATGCTATCACGTAATTTTTCTAAATTAATCCCTTAAAGGGTACCCAGTTACCCTTTGCTTGTCAACTATCAACCAACTGGCAATATCTCCTATTTTTTGAATAAATTTTATAACAACTAAATATATTAATATAAAACATTAACCAAAACAGTTTATACACAAAGTATTACAAAAAATCCCGTGTTTTTTTGTTTTAATCATTGGAGTTAAATATTATTTTGATTTATTTATAAAAAAAAGAACCAAAACATTGAGAGTATTAAAATGAGCAGTCCCATTGATCCTTTAGACCCAAACAATCCAAGTAGTTCCAATAGCCCACTTAATCCACTCAATTCTCAGGATCCAACTGCAAGTCAAACACAATCAACAATAAACAATTTACAAACACTTAATGAAATATTAAATGATCCTAGTTCCTCCAAGGATGAAAAAGCAAAACTTGTCGACACGATTTTAAAAAATATTGAGCAAAATCTAAGCGCTAATAAAGGAGCTATCTCTCCAGCGATCACCTCCAATATTAAGGAATGCATAAGTATGGCACCAAGCTATGTACAATCTTGTGATCTTCCCGAGAAATTAGCTGAAACAATCAATCAGCTTCAAACTCCTTGAGATTTTAGAAAAGTTTGATAAAAACCTTTAAATTACAATTATTTAAAAAATCATGAAAACTATCCTATACCT
>JBAWWQ010000042.1:0-9706 GCA_037146655.1 Chlamydiota bacterium
GGTATTATGTTTAAAGGATTATTTAATAAAGGCAGGATTTTTCTATTGGCTTTAACTCTTCCCCTTTTAGGAATGGGTGTTATAACCCCTTCACTAGGTGCAAGCGAAAGTAAAGCCACTCATCAAGAATCTAGGCAAAAAGACACTAGTATGAGTTATTTAGCTTCTTTGATAGCTCAAAGGTTACAACTAGCTGAAGATGTTGCTACTTATCAATGGAACCATACATTGCCTATAGATAATCCAGCTACTGAAAAAGTTTTACTAGACAAGCTTGTGATACAAGCTAAAGCTTCAGGGGTTGATGAAAAGGTTGCAAGTCAATTTTTTATAGCTCAGATAGATGCATTAAATGCAGCGTGTATTAATCATTTTGAGACTTGGATCAAAGCAAATGTCAACAAACATGATTATAACCCTGAAATTAGTACACTGAATCAAAAATTAGATCAAGTTGATCATCAAATGATTGTAGCCCTTAAGGAACTTAAAAACGTGGATAAAGTAGCTCTTATTAAAGCGCTCCAAGAATTTGGGTTCACAAGGGATGTGATTGACGCTGCTATCAATTTTTGATTTAAAAAACATGTGCAAAAATAATCTAGTTACCTTATAACATGCAGGTTTTCTAAACTGCAGTAAGGTTATAAATGTTTCGGAAATGCTTTTGCACTTTAGCTTTACACCTCCCTCTTTTAGGTAATCCAGTAAGTTACGATATCCTAGGGATTGGATCTGCTTTTGTTAATTATATTTTAAAAGTTAATGAAGAAGATTTGACATCACTTAAATATGACAAAGGATCTTCTGGATCTATAGAATATAATTCTTTACAATCGCTTTTAAATAACAATAACAAACAGCTTCAGTGCTCCTCTTTTGGAGGAAGTGGTGCCAATGTTATTAAAGGGCTAGCAAAACTCGGACAACGCTGTGCTATGCTTGGTAATATTGGTTCTGATGATAAAGGCTTATTTTATTTAAAATCTTTAAAAGATCTAGAAATTACCCCTCTTTTACAAGAAGGTGTCCTTCCAACTGGTCAAGCGATTTGCTTTATTACTCCCGATGGAGAAACAACGACACGGAGTTATTCAGGAGCGTCTAAAGAACCCTTTAACGTCAATGAAAAGATTTTTCATAAGGTTAAGCTTTTTCATATTGAGGCCTATCAATTAAAAAACCGTCAATTTTTACAAAATGCCTTAGATCTTGCAAAAAAACAAGACGCTAAAATCTCTTTAGATCTTAGCGATGTAGCGCTTGTTAAATGTTATAAAGATGATCTTTTAAATATTATACCCAAATATATCGATATTTTATTTGCTAATGAATCAGAAGCTTTTGAACTAACCCATTTACCTCCTCAAGAAGCTTGTGATTTTCTTGGAACTCTTTGTGAGGTTGTTGCTATTACTATGGGAGACAAAGGGTCTTGGGTTAAAAGTGGCAAGATTAAGTTCTACACCTCAGCTATGAATGTAGTCACTGTAGACACAACAGGGGCTGGAGATCTATTTGCCAGTGGTTTTCTACATGGGTATTTAAACAATAAGCCTTTATTAACTTGTGCCTGGATTGGTTCTTATGTAGCCTCTAAGGTTGTACAAATTTATGGCACTAATATTCCAGATAGTATGTGGGAAGAAATTTATGCGACATTAAAAGAACGCAAATATTAAAAGCTGAATAATTCTTATTGAGATCCGTGCTTTCTAAGAAAACCCTGAGACGATTTTTCAAAATCTATCTTAAATAGTCTTGAAATAGGTTCTTGAAATTGCTCCATTGTCTTTAAATAAGGCTCAGTCACTCTATTGCCTTGATGATATTGGCCTAAAATTTTTAAAGATGTCGCGTCAAAGATATGATGGTTTCTGTTGAATTTTAATTTAATGTATTCTTGACCATTATGAAGAAGAAATTCATTTGGATTGAAACAAACATTATAACGACCAGTTACAGCAAATCTATCCTGAGTTGTATCAAAAATAGATTGCCCATCAAAATACTGAAGCAATCGAGTATCTTGATCTAGGTAGTGTAAAATACTTGGAAAAATATCAACATGAGATGTTAAAGAAATCTTCTTTTGTAAAGATCCAAATTTATAAAAAAGAGGAATATTCGTTTGCATACTACTTAAATGCGATGCATGAAAAAGTTTACCCTCTTCTTTAAATTCCTCTCCATGATCTGGGCAAAAAATAATAATACTATCCTCGTAAGCACCAGATTTTTTTATACTTAAAGTAGCTTTATGAAAAAGATCGTCGATAAATGCAATCGAATTTTTATAGCGGTTTTTTAAAACAACAAGATCCTCTACATTATTGGATAATCGCTGTTTCCAAGTAATTCCACCAACTGGTGTAAACTTAGTTGGAAAATCCTTTGGCCAGCTGTAATTAAAATGTGTAGAATCTAGAAAAAACAAATAACAATGCCCTTCTTTTTCATGTCGCAGCGTATCGCTTTGAAAGCTACTAAGCACATGTTGGTCGCTATCGCTTGCACTTCTGTCACCATAATGAGGACAGACTTTGATCGAGTCTGCAAGTTCATGATTTTTGCCTAAAATAACTTCATCAAAATTGTAAAATTTTAATTGTGCTGAAGTATATACATGAACCTTGTATCCCATTTTTTTTAACATATGTAGGGGCGGACTACCCTTTTTAAAAGAGCTATTTTGTTTATAAGACCAGTAAAAAGGATATTGGGAATGAAAGATAGAAAACCATGAATAATGAGTGCCATTAGCACTAGACAATGCTGTATCTGCCTGAATATAGCTATTTTTAAAATCGACTAAATGTGGGGCTGTTTCCTTAGTTACATAATCAGATCTTAGGCTCTCTACAATAAATAGATAGATATTGGGTTTTTTTTGTTTTTTTAAGTCGTATTGCGCTGTAGCATTTACAATTTCTTCTGAAGACAAATGATCTTTTAAAGAGCTTTTAAGAAAAATTTTATTAGAATTTACCTTAAAAAAGGTGGTTTTCCAAGGAAGGGATTTTTTGTAGCTTTGATAGTCTTCCTGTTTTAATTTGTCATGAATATTATAATCGATCAAAGCTAATGCAGCAGGAATTACTAGAAGGCTATGGAGCATATAACTTCTTTTTAAACCAAAATTTTTGCGAAAGCAAATTTTATGACTAAATCGATAGAATAAAACACCTACAGCAGGAAACAATGCTAAAGCTACAAATATGATCGCCCAGATATGAAGCCCAAGTTCTGTAAGTTCCAGAAGCTCAATAAAATTAGCCAAATCTGCCCCAAAAATTGTGTAATAAGCATCTATTAAAGATAAATCCATGAGCTTAACAAGGATGCTTTCTATAGTCTGTAGGATCAGAAAAATAAAAATCAATCCGATATATATGTAATAAAAAGCTTTCCAGACATACCTTTTCAAAAGTGAACCAATTACCACAAGTGCTAATGTTTCAATTAAAAGCTGACCTAAGGCGTAGATTAGAAAAAAACTTTTTACCCAAAAAGAGCCTTGGATAATAGTGAGTAAGTGAGCGGTGGTTAAAATAAAAAGAATACAAAAAAAGGAAGTAAAAAATAAGCTATTAAAAGCCTCTTTTTTATTTATAAAGGATAAATAACTATCTCTTAAACGTAATATTTTTTTCATCTACTCTGTCTTTAGTTTAATTAACTAATTATATTCTGTAATATATATTGTCAAATAGGTTTTTTCTATTGAACGATTCTATCCATTATATATATACAACAAAAGTAAAGCGAGAGATTCATTATGAAAAGATTTGCTTATTTTTTTGCTGCTGCAATCTTTACTTTGTTTTGTCTGGCATTTTTTACCTGGAATTATCTTCCTTATTGGGTATCTAATTCCTTATCTAACAAAATGGGTGTCCCTGTTTCTATAGCTCATTTCAACTTTACACCTAGAGCAGTAGATGTTTACAAAACTACAATTGGCAATCCTAAAGGATATGTATTGCCTAATGCTTTAACAGTAGATGCACTTGAAGCCAAAGCTCCCCTATCTCGATTTTTTAAAGATACAATTGTATTAGATGAGGTTAAGTTATCCGATGTTTACCTAGGATTAGAGTTTGATTCGATGTTAAACTCACGTGGTAACTGGAGTGTGATTATGAATAACTTAAGCGCTTCTTTAAATAGCGAATCTTCCAAGGGTTCTAAAAATTTATTAATTAAGAGTTTAATTATTAAAGATATGCAAATAGATCTTATCTTTAAAAACGATAATAAAGGGGTCCGTCACCTTAAACCTATCCCCTTGATGGTATTTAACAATATTAGTGGTGAAGGGGGTCCTCTCATAGATCAACTTACAAATATTGTGATATCGGAGATTTTAAAAGAAGTTTTTAGCATTAATAATTTAAAAAATATGCTAAATGGGATTTTAAGACCTTCTAGCCAAGGGATCTCCCCTCTATACAACTCTCTCAAGTCCTTATTTTCTCAAGAAACCGAGTTTAGGCCTTAGAAAGAGTTAAGGCCAAGGTATCCAATAATAACAGGTCCTAAAAGAAATGTAGACATAAACCCTGCAGTATATCCATATTGAAAAGAAACCGGGTCAGCCCCTTCTGGTAGTAAATGAGTCTGAGTAAATGCCAGTACTTTTTTATGAGATTGTTCATTAATACATTTTCTTAGAAAATAACCACTTTCATTTGAAATAGCTGTTTTAGCGTCTTTCATATAATCATCCATTCCTTTTCTAGCACTCACTAAATCTCTAGGACCTAATATAGGTATAGGGGCAATTATAGCACCAAATAAGGTTGCAGCTGTAACTTCAGCTGCTGAAGAGCTTTTCAGCTGGTTATACCAGTTTATTGCTCTATTGGAAATAGCAGCAAATTGAAGCCCTCTAGTCACTTCAGAGCCTCCAAATTCCTGAAATTTATTAAGGATTGGTTGGACAAGACAACTATTTGCTACATTTGAAACTAAATTTGTAGTTAAACCGGTAGCTAGCCCTACTCCAACCCCTGCCACTCCTGAAAAAGTAGCTAAATGATCTAGCGCTTTTTTGCTCTGATCAAGCATTTCTGAAAAAATTGACTTAGGTGCTGGCGTTTGATTTGAAGGCTCTTGTGCCTGTGTTGATGCTAAACGGATACCCTCTTTAAATTTTATAATCTCTTCAGGTTTAAGTTTCTTTATTAATTGATCAGCTTTTCTATTTAATTGTTTGATTTTTTTATCGTTAAAAATTTTCAGGATCTGCTTTTCTGTAGGTAGTTTCCCAGTTTTTTCTTCATATTTTTCTGCATATTTACATTGGCTAAGCAGAATAAATCGATTTTTAAGTAAGGTTATCTCTTCAGGCGATAATATTGGGATAACTGGATCACTTTTTTTATCGATCACTTTTTCAGTTTCTGGTGCTTTGATATTTTTAGAAAAAGATTTAAGTATCCAATTTCTTAAAGCAATAAAAATATTCATTACTGCTGTAGCAATCTTATTAAAGATATTATTATGACCTTCTAAATTATCTATCTTTGAAAATTTAGAAGAAGGAGCCCCTTCTAAAGCTAATAGATTTCTAGGTAATTGTTGGTTAATAGGTGTGATAGCCATAAATATTTCCTAGCCTTGCAGTTATTTAGTTAATATTTTTATAATTTCTTTATATTCTTTAATCTCATCAGGGGAAGCACTTTTTAAGCGACCTTCTGCAATTTGATGAATCATCTCCATGTTATTCACCCTAAAATCTTCAGTATCTTGCTCTGAAATTTCTGTTTGGTGAATTTCTTGAAACTCTTTTTTATAAGCATCTAAAGCACGGTCAAAAAAACAATTCTTTAAAATTTGCAATTCATCTTGGTTAAGTGGATTTTCCTGATCAGTCTTGTTTGGCAGCTCAGGATTAAGATTACTTAATGCTTGGTTATATAACATCGATGTTAGAAAAAGTTTATCCCCATGAGTTATCAAATCGTTCATAGCTGTTTTTAAGAGCTGTTTAGGTTCAATCGAAATGGTCTCTTTGTTAATGATTTCTTTTTTGCTCTGTGAAAAAAATACTCTATAAAAAAAGTTGCCCAAATAAATAAATACATTTGCAACGCTACACAAAACTCTTTTGGCTAGACCATCTAATTCATTGGATTTATAGGGGGTAAACCTTTCTACTCCAACATCTAATCTAATAGAATTTTCTTTGTTTATATCCATAATATTATCGCGTTATTAATGTTTATTAATGATTATTATAACAAAAAACAATTTATTATTCATTCTTAATTTAGATTAAAAAAATAAATGGTGCTTTTGTTGAAGAAGTCGATGTGATGCGAATATTTATTTAAATTTTTAATTTGCTGTTATTAAAATAAATAATAGACGATATTTTTAATCGCTGTATTTTTTTTCTAACTGAAAAGATTAAGTCCTTAATAATAAGGACTTAACGCGACTATCCTATTGTGATGTCTTTACATAGATAAACATCTTGAATAAGCTGAAGAAGCTTAATACCCTCTTTCATGGGCTTTTGAAAGGCTTTTCTTCCAGATATCAACCCCATTCCCCCAGCTCTTTTATTGATAATAGCTGTTTCAACCGCATCTGCAAGGTCATTTTTACCAGAGGGTCCTCCTGAGTTAATTAAACCCATTCTCCCCATATAGCAATTCAAAACTTGATAGCGTGTAAGATCGATAGGATGATCTGAACATAAATTTTGGTACATAGACTCAGATTGTTTACCAAATTTGAGCTCTTTAAATCCTCCATTATTAGTAGGGAGTTTTTGTTTAATAATATCAGCTTGGATGGTAACCCCCAAATGATTAGCCTGCCCAGTTAAATCTGCTGCTGTATGAAAGTCTTGTTTGTCTGTTTTAAAGTGCTCATTACGCAAATAACACCATAAAACAGTTACCATTCCAAGCTCATGAGCGAGTTCGAAAGCATGGGAGACCTCTTGAATTTGTCTTGAGCTCTCTTCTGAACCAAAATAAATGGTAGCCCCTACAGCCTTGCATCCCATGTCATAAGCCTGCTGAACAGAGGCAAACATCACTTGATCATATCTATTTGGAAAACTTAAAAATTCATTATGATTTAACTTAAGTAATAAAGGAATTTTATGCGCATACTTTCTAGCGACAGAACCTAAAGCTCCAAGAGTTGTAGCTACAGCGTTACAACCACCTTCTATTGCTAATTTTATGATGTTTTCTGGATCAAAATAAAGAGGGTTAGGACCAAATGAAGCTCCTGCAGAATGCTCTATTCCTTGATCTACTGGTAATATCGATAAATATCCGGTATTAGAAAGCCTACCATGGCTCAAAATAGCTTGTAAACTTTGTAAAACTCGGATGTTTCTATCTGATCCTAAAAAAATACGATCTACCCAATCATGTCCTGGAAGATGCAGATGTTCTTTAGAAACTTTACAGGTATGTGATAGCAGTTGGCTACACTTATCACCAAGAATTGTTTGAATTTCACTAAATGACATACACTCCCCTATTTTTCTAATTAAACTAACTCCTGCATCCTACAAGAAAAAACTCTTCTTAAAAAGCTTTTTTAAACAGTTGATTCAGATGGTTGCACTGTAATGTGCTCTAAAGCACTTGAAGTTATCTTGTGAACACTTGTTAACATTTCTTGAGAGGGTTCTAACTGTGTTAAATTCCCAAGAACCGTAATAGTTGTTGATTGAAAGCAGTTACACTTTTCAAAGCAATTCATACGATTGAACATGTTGTGACATGTTATTGTAATAGTGCTCCCAGAACTACATAGATTACTTAATTGATTACCTAACCAACTCAAACAAGATGCACATTTTGCCGTGCACATACAAGATAATGGATCTCCCATATATACTCCTTTATTTACTGTTATAACTGACTATTTTTTTAATAGATTTATTTTTTGCTAAACTAGAAACCCTTTCAAGAGGTATTTCTTTAATTTTTTCCACACTATACTCTGTAAGTATAGCAATTAATGCAGGATCAGGATTTCCTTTAGTGGTCAACTGGCGCGATATAAGCTCAAGCTTTACTGCGGACCAAATTTCTTGACGCGTTGTTTCTTGCGTAACTTTGGATTTCACAGATTCTGCAATTGCTTTAGCTACTTGTAAATTACATCCAGTAATTAACATCACATCTTTAATAATCACATTAGAATCAAATTTAATTTGATTGCTACTCATTGCAATTACTTTTTGAGGAGGCACTTCTGCTTGAATATCTCCTGAAGTAATTGGAGGGAAATCAAAGGTTGTTTCTTCTGTTGGGGTTCTATAATTACTAGATGAAGAACTCGTAGATGATGCAGTGGATTGTTTAGAGACTTGTCTTGAGAAGTCTTGTAGCTCTTTTATAAAATCTTGTTTTAATTTTTCGATCCTTAATGTTCGCATTAAATTAAAAGCCTCTTTCATGGTTTCTTGAAAAATATCAGCCTTTTTCCTATCTAAAGGCTCCTCGCTTGTAGGAACCCATTCTTCCCAATAATGCCTTAAACCTGGTGAAAGACATCTTAACGTCCACTGAAATAGAATAGGAAAATCTTCTGCTCCATATGTATTATACAATTCAATAAAAAAATACGTGTTTGTTAATTTATTTGTATGGGGAGGTTGTTGTCTTCGGCTGATTTTTTTTTGTAATGCACTAGATTCTAATCTATCATTTTGAATGGATATGTAATAATTATCCGATCCACAACAACGAATGAATCCACAGCAAGACACTGCTCGACAAATATTTTGGCAACTAACTCTAAAACAGCCCCCTTGAGAAGGATTTGTATCTTCAGTGTCTATATCTATATTAGAATCAAGCATAACTTGGGTATACTTTTGAATACGTTCTTTAGTACCTCCTGAGATAGCCATCTCATCTAAAGATTGAGCTAAGCCCTCTATATTCGATATGGTACTTTTAGATGATCTTTCTGTTTTTGTCACCATGACAACCTCGTAAGTTTGTTAAGATTTTGTTAAGATTTAACATAGTAAAAATTTTCATTAACGACAAGTTAATTTTTTTTATTTAATGGAATTTTTAAAAAAAGATAGAAAGCATATCGAAAGTTAAGAAAAATTCTCCCATGAATCTTTCGAAATGCTACACTGCTGGGTGTTTAGAGCTAAAAAACCTTAATGATCTTAAGTTCAAACTGTAGGATTTACAAAACTCATGTTGGTGAAGATTGTTTTAAAAAAAACTTTCATTCTATTTTTCTCTTTATACCTTGTAGCATCCTTAACGTTTCTACTTCTTAAGCTAGCTCCAGGAGATCCGTTTGCTCAAGAGCAGGCTGTTCCTCAGGAAATTTTGCATAGCATGAGAGTTCACTATGGGTTAGATAGTCCTTGGTATGTTCAATATGGATGTTATCTAAAAGGAATTATCAAATTAGATTTGGGGCCATCTTTTAAATACGAAGGAAGATCTGTTAACGCTATTATAGCAGAAGGGGCTCCTATTTCTTTAATATTGGGATTAGAAGCCTTAATAATTGCTTTGGTATGTGGGTTTGTTTTAGGAACTTTTTCCGCTGTCAAAAGAGGATCGGCTCTAGATCGTATTGCTATGATTTTAGCTACTTTAGGAATTTCTGTTCCGAGCTTTATTTTAGCAACACTTTTGCAGTATCTACTAGCTATAAAATGGGGTGTTTTTCCAGTAGCTAGATGGGGAAG
>JBAWWQ010000043.1:0-9611 GCA_037146655.1 Chlamydiota bacterium
CTCTAGAAAAAATGTATTTAATGCTTGATTTAACTCATCAACTATATACAACACTATATACAGATAAAAATTTCGAACTCTCTATGGATAGTTATTTTACCCTAATACAACCCGATAAAAACAATCCTATAGCTCTACCAAGTGTTTTTGGTATGGCATTATTGCTAGCCTATTATGAAGAGAAATATGATCTTTCGCTACATATAGGAACAATTGCCGAGTGTCAAAAACTCATAGAAATACAACCTATGAATGAACCCTTTGGAATGATCATTATTCCAGATATTATTCCAGAAAGCTTTAAAGTCTTGGGATCTCAAGAAAGAATAACACCCCATGTCACTCCAGTTATTATCTGCAAAACCCCAACTCAAATTCAAATTTGCGAACTTGATTCTGTAGAAAGGTATAGTGCCATACATGCTATGCCAATTGAAAATCTATCTATAATAAGACCACACTGTAGCCGGCAAGCAGATCCATATAGCTGTCGCAACGACGCAATAAATATTTTATCTAATGCTTTATGGGACTTAAAACAAAATCAAAGCAGCGATCTTTCAATATACCACGAAAATCCTTTACCTGCAGCGTGGTGTAAAACCTTTCAAGTTAGCAAAAACTTACCAGATACAAGTGGATTAATCCGGACAAAAAATGAGGATAAATGCCTTGCAACATTTCTTAAAATTCATACAGATGAATCTGGGAAACGTCGCTATCTATTAAATAAAGGCTATAAATATGCACACCGCCTTCGTGATTTAATCAATCACAGAGAAAACTATTCGCCAAATATTTTCACTAGATATCAAAGCAAACTTGAAAGTTTAGCTCTTCAAGGATTCCATCTAATACCCCCATCTTGTAAAGATCTTTTTACTCCAAAGCCTCAAGCTATCTCAATGTCTGCTACGTTACAATCTACTAAAGTACCACTAGAACCAAAGCTTGAAATAGTTCAACCTCAAATAACAAACAGCCCTCATCCTATAACAGCTGCCAAAAGACGAAGAGTCGGCACAAGAGAATTAGTGGGTATAGGTGTTCATCCTAGTCACTTAAAAGAAGACATTAACTCAAACCATTATCATAAGCCCATTACACGTCACGCCAAGAAATAGATTGTTAATGTTAAAGTCTTTAAAAACTATTTCTCTCAAGAGCTAAAAGCATCTCTTCTAAATCTGTAGGATTTTTATAATGCCAAGCAAGAGAATTCTCCATGCAAGCAATCCCTTTCCCTTTAGTTGTAAAGGCAATGATTGCTTTAGGTTTTACACTTAAACAGTTGGGCTCAAAAGCTTTTTCTAAAAGGGTATAATCATGACCGTCCACTTCTAACACATCCCAACCAAAAGCCTCTAATTTTTTACCCAAAGGATCCAAATCTAAAATATCCAAAGTATTGCCAAGCGCTTGCATCCGATTATAATCCACAATCAGAGTAAGATTTTTTAAACGATGATGCCCTGCAAATAGGATCGCTTCCCAACTAGATCCTTCATTGAGCTCACCATCACTTGCTATCACAAAAGTGCGAAATCCCAGCTTCTCTTTCTCTTCAGCAAGCGCTATCCCAGCGCCAATAGATAATCCATGACCTAAAGACCCACTAGAATACTCTATACCTGGTATATCATGATTAACATGCCCAAGCAATCTACTACCTGGCATACAAAAAGTTTTCAACTCTTCCATAGGAAAAAAACCACGAAGTGCTAACGCTGCATACACACTTGCTGCTGCATGCCCTTTGCTAATAATTAACCGATCCCGTTTTGGATGTTTAGGATCAGCTGGATTGATATGAAGGATTTTAAGATACAGAACCGCTAAAATATCGGCCATAGAAAAACATGAGGCTATATGGGAAGCCTTAGCCTCATAAATCATCTCTAGCGTTTTGCTGCGGATTGCCTTAGCAAACTTATGCAACAGTCGCCTTTTGCCGTTTAAACTTATCTAGATACTCTAAAGCTTTTCCTGTACCCAAACACACTGCAAGCAATGGATTTTGAGCAATAATCACAGGAAGACCCGTCTCTTTAATCAAAGCTTTATCAATTCCTTTAATCAACGCTCCCCCTCCCGCTAATACCATCCCTCTTTCAACAAGGTCTGCAGCTAGTTCAGGTGGGCATTTTTCAAGTGTTAACTTAACAGCTTCTACAATCTGTTGAATAGGCTCTGCTAAACACTCTCTAATCTCTACAGAGTTAATACGTTTTGTAATAGGCAAGCCTGCAACTTGATCTCTTCCTCTTACTTCCATTTCAAGCTCATGATCACCAAGAGGATATGCAGACCCTATACTGATTTTAATATCTTCAGCAGTTCTTGGCCCAATCATTAAATTATAAGTTCTACGCATATAATTAATAATACACTCATCAAACTCATCCCCAGCAATACGAAGCGATCTAGATTCTACAATGCCGCCTAAAGAAATAATTGCAATCTCAGTTGTTCCACCACCAATATCAATAATCATACTTGCAGCAGGCTCATGTACAGGAAGATCCACCCCAATAGCTGCGGCCATAGGCTCCTCTATCAGAATCACTTCTTGAGCCCCAGCTCTGAGCGCTGAATCTTCTACCGCTCGCTTTTCTACCCCTGTAATCCCAGAAGGTACAGCTATTAAAATCTTAGGACGAAATAAGCTTCTCGCTGGAGTAACTCTTTTAATAAGCTCTTTAAGCATCCCTTCAGCGATTTCAAAATCTGCAATGACCCCATCTTTCATAGGACGCACTGCATGAATCTTTCTTGGAGTCTTACCAAGCATCGCTTTAGCTTTATGCCCCACAGCGAGCACTACATTTGTTACAGAATCAACCGCCACCACAGACGGCTCTGCTAATACAATCCCCTTACCTCGTACATAAACAAGCGTATTAGCTGTTCCTAAGTCAATCCCAATATCATTTGTAAAAAATCCAGACAATCTTCCCCATCTACTGGTTAAAATACGTCCTATCTTTTGAAATACCTGCAAATTTTTTTGCATACCCGGCTTCATAAATTTTTGCCTCTATAATCTCACTACATTAAAACAATCATATTAAGGAGTCTCTTTAAAAAAAATACATTTAATTAAAAAACTGCCATTATGTTTGTAAAAGTTCCAATACATCTTCCCAAGTCAACTTAGCAATTGCTTCGTCATCACAACTTACAACCTTTTTAACAAGCCCCTTCTTACGACATTGCATCTCCACAATTTTCTCTTCAATCGTATTAAGCGTGACAAGTTTGTAAACCGAAACAGATTGTTTTTGACCTAAACGATACACACGATCTGTCGCTTGATTTTCTACAGCTGGATTCCACCACATGTCATAATGGATCACAGTATCCGCTCCTACTAAATTAAGCCCTGTTCCTCCAGCTTTTAATGAAACCAAGAAGACAGAAATTGTAGGATCATTATTAAATTGGTTAACTATGTCCAATCTGTTTTTGCTAGATCCATCTAAGTAAACAAAACGCACTCCCATCTGCTCAAAATCTTTACGCATGATCTGAAGCATTTTTGTATATTGAGAGAAAATAACCGTCTTATGATTACCTTCAATAAGAGTTTGCAATAACTCTAATAACATATCATACTTCGAAGAATCCCCTTCTTCCGCTTGCTCTTTAGCAAAAATTGCAGGGTGACAACAAATTTGTTTCAATCTTGTAAGCGTTGCAAGAACGTGTATCTGCACTTTATCAAACCCATCTCTTGCTACAAGTTTCACAAGCTCATCACGTGCTGATTCTGCATAAGATTTATATAAATCTTGCTGAGTTTTCGAAAGCTGACAATGATAAACGTTTTCTGAAACAGGTGGCAAGTCCTCAAGCACATCCGCCTTCATTCTTCTAAGAATAAAAGGTGCCGCTTTCTTTTTTAAATACTGTAAATTACTTAAATGTTCTGGCCCTGATACACGAATATATTTCTCAACAAACCTATCATAGGTACTTAAAAACCCTGGCATTAAGAAATCAAAAAGGCTCCAGAGCTCATCTAAAGAATTCTCTATCGGAGTACCAGATAAAATCATCTTATGATCTGACACCACTTGTTTTACAGATTTAGCGTTACGTGTTCCTCGATTTTTAATATGCTGCGCTTCATCAAGAATCATGTAAGAAAATTTTACACTCTGATAATGCTCTACATCTTTTTGAAGTAAACTATAGGATGTAATCACTACATCATAGTCCATAACAGATTCTATTAACCGCTTTCTGTAAGAAGGAACTCCATCGATAACAAATGTTTTTAAGTTAGGATTAAATTTAGAAAACTCTTCTTTCCAGTTGTACAAAAGCGATGTCGGGCACACTATCAAAGCAGGCGCTGCATTGTGTTTTTTAAATTGAGTGATTGCAACAATTGCTTGCAGAGTTTTACCAAGCCCCATATCGTCTGCAAGAATCCCATTCAAATACATCATACGAAGACGCTCTAACCAGTGAACTCCCTCCAACTGATAATTACGTAGCTGAGCTTTAACATTTGTCGGTACTGGAGTAAATTCTAATGGCTTCTCTCCAATCATTTGCTTACGAATATCCATCAGTCTGGCTGTAATAGAGAATTTCACAGGGAGACCTTCGAAATTAGACTCGTCAATATTTGCAATACTCCAAAGCGGTCTTTCCAGTACGTGATCTGTTAAGATCTCAATACCCAATTCATCGAATAATTTAATAACAGAGCCTATGCGATCTAAATCTAACACTAAAATCTTAGGAATTTTAGTGGCTCCTTCTTTTTTGCGAAGTTTGTTCATATCAAGTTCGATAAAGGCTTTTCTTGAAAGAAGACATTCCCACAGCCTGTCCATTTCAACACCTTGCAAAGCTCCATGAACTTTTAGCTCAATTTGATAAACATCCATCCTTTCCTTATGGGAAAGTTCTAACTCAAAAGTGGTTTCATCATAAATGAATTGATCTAAAAGATTTTGAGGGCACTGAAACTGAACTTTATCTTGAAAGCGTGGAATCACATCTGTCATGAACTCAATAATTTTCTTTTCTGTTTTTGCAACAAACACAGATTGATCTTGATCAAAAACAAAATCTTGAAACAGCTCTTCAATTAACTTCCTTTCTTCTACAAGATTTCTTGCTACAACACCTTCTTGTTTTACAAAAGATATAATATCTTCATACTTAAGCTGAGAAGCGACGGCAGGCACTTTTTTACCATCATATTTAAAGGAAATATGCGCTTCAAGCTCTCCATTTAAATAAGAAAGAATACATATCGCTTCTAACTTTCCTGCATAAGGTAATGTAATAAACCTATTGAGCTCTTCTTGGTGACTAACTTGTGCATAACGAGAAAGCTCTGGAAGAGAATTTTCCACAAATGTTCCAAATAGTGGCTCAGGAATCGTTAAATCTCTAAGCAGTCCAAGCCCAAGCAAATGTTGTCTTGTCATTTCCGGAGCAAATCGATAATAAACTTGATTAAATAACATCCCAGGTTTAGCACATTCAAATAAACAAACCTCCTCAAACATCACACACTGTTGATCCACTAAAATTTTAGGATTCAATAAAATTTTTGATGTTGGAGGTTTAATATATTCAATATCAACACTAAATCCTGCATAATGAGGTGAAAACTTCAGAGGCGTTTCTAATCCATCTTCATAAAGGCAAGGGAGCGATGGGAAATCATCTTCTTGAAAACTTGTATTATGTCCTACCACTAGCTCTTTTTTAGCCAAGTCATAAGCATGAGAAATCAGCATTCCAAAAGTTTTAATTTCTAAATATCCTAACTTTTGCATTCTTTCAGTATTGCCAGGTTTATCAATAAAGCGGGTATGATCCAAAACCATCTGCATAAGTTGTCTTTGAGATTCTTTAAAAGAGGTTAAAGAAAAAAAGTATTTTTTCCCGCCTATATAAAGAGGCTCTTCATGCCGCATCGCCTCTAAAAGTTGCCTTAAATTAGGAATATAAAGCGGTTTTGAACGAGAAGGCAACCGAAAAGCTAGCTGAATTTCCACAATAGACTTGGGTTGTTTATGCTTTTGAGAAAATAAAATAGCAAGGTCTGTTAAATCTTCTTTATAAAGCTCACGTGGAAGAAAGAAAGGAGATTTCGCTAAAATTTTTGAAGCGACTACATATTCTTGAAGGAGCTGCCTTTGATATTGCTCTTCTTTTCTGATTTCTTCTTTACAAGCAGCCTCTTTAACCGCTTCTAGAATTTCTTGTTTTTGCTCACCTGTCCCGTGAGACTCTTCTGCAAGTTCTTCTAAATCATTTTCTTTTGAATAACTGACAAGAATTTCATCCAAATGCTCTTCTAAATGGTACAAAAGTGCTGCTAAGTGTTGGCAGTCGTAATGATAGGGGCAGTCACAATCGGAATCTACCGTCTCACACTCTTGTCTATCGATTTCAATTTCACTTGCGTAGGTATTATTAAATTGCCCTAATACTTTACCGCTAACGCGAAGTATTTTTGCATCTAAGTGGAGTATTTTTGCAATAACTACCTTTTTCTCTTCGTAAAGACTTTTTCCTTCTTTTAAAATATTAGATGAACAATCTTGTCGAAGTTTGCGCACGTTTAACATCGTTTTATCCACCAAGCATTATGGGTTTTAGAAGCTCCATGACTTACGGCTTAGCTTTTACCTTTTTTTTTTAACGTAAGCAAGAAAAAAATATCACATCCTGCCACTAGATAAAAATTTATTTTTCACGTCTTTTAAAGCAACCTCTTGAAAAAAATAAGCTCCTCGCTCTATACTTTCTCCTTATGTTGAATCACACTAGAGCTTTAGCTTTCAAAAAGCCGAATTACAATGTGATCCACATATAAATTAATTAAAAATGCGGGTGTAGCTCAGCGGTAGAGCATCACGTTGCCAACGTGAGGGTCGTGAGTTCGAACCTCATCACCCGCTTATTTTTCAGAAACAGCCTTAATTTAGCTACCATCTTAAAGGGAATTTTATGACAAGTGAAACTGCTTCAGAACATTTTGCAAACACTCATGTTGATATAACAGTCCACCACAAGCCTCATTGTGTTGCAGAATTCACCGTAAAGGCTTCCCCTGAGTTCGTTAAAGCTCTTCACAACAAAGCTGTGAAAGAAGTAACTAAAGAAGTCTCTATGCCTGGATTTAGAAAAGGCAAAGCTCCAGAACATTTAATTCTTAAAAGTCATGAATCTGCTATTGATAAGCAATGGCAACAAATCATTGGTAATGATGCGTTTCGTGAATGTGAGGTTCTTACAAAGATTTTACCTCTTAATGAAAATACACGTATTCAATACCGCTTGCAATCTCATAGCCTTTCAGAAGGGGCGGAGATGACATTTGCTTTTGAAAGCGAGCCTCAAGTCCCTACGATTAATCCTGAAGAACTTTCTCTAACGCCTGTCGAAAAAGAAACTGTTGATCAAAAAAAAATAGACGACACCCTTTATAAGATTCGTCTTTTCTTTGCTAAATGGCATAAAGTTTCTGATAGAGCTGTTCAAGACAAAGATTTTGTAACTATCGATTTAGATTCTCTTGAAAAGGAATCTCCTGAAAGAATCGCTTCTAATACCCGTTTAGAAATAGATCCTTCTATGACACCTTGGATGTACAATCTTATTTTAGGAATGAATATTGGCGAGTCTAGAGAAGGATTAAGTGAGCTTGATTCTAAGGCTTCTGAAGAAGATAAAGCTTCATTTACGCCAAAAAAAGTAAGAATCACTCTTCTTTCAATAGAAGAGCCAGAGCTTCCACCTGTTGATGATCATTTCACTAAAATGATCGGTGCAGAAAATGTTGAAATTATGAAAGAGCGTTTAACGATTCTTTTAACAAAACAAGCACTAGAAACTCAACATAACGCGTATCATGATCAATTGAGCCATCTTCTTACAGAAAAGTTCATGTTTGAGATTCCTGGATCTTTACTTCACTCAGAGATGCAGCATCGCCTTTCACAGTTATTTCAAAACGAGTCTTTTAAAGAGCGTTTTGGTACGCTTTCTGAAGATGCTAAAAAAGAAGAGATTGATAAAGTTAAAGTCCATGCCGAAGCTGCTATACGCTTATTCTACCTCTGCAAAAAAATTGCATTTGAAAACAAGATCGTTATTCATCCAAGCGAGCTTAATCCTAAAATTACATCACCTCTTGATGCTATGTTTGCAGATCATGAACTTGCAAACCCTAATAAAACAGAAGAGCAAAAGAATTTGATGACATCGAAGCTTTTATTAAATAAAGCTCTTGAGTTTCTGCTTAGTAAAATTCTTAAATAGAACTGAGATTTTTTCTTGACCTATAGATGATGTTATAGCTATAAGACATCCTAGAGCATTATCTAAATTAATAGAAGGAACTGTATGAACCAACAAAATCGAGATTCAATGAGCCCTCGAAGCATGTATCTTACTCCCTACGTTGTTGAAGATACTGGTCGTGGTGAAAGATCCATGGATATTTATTCTCGTCTTCTTAAAGACAGAATTGTCTTTATCGGATCAGAAATTAATGACCAAGTCGCTAACTCAGTTATTGCTCAGCTAATTTTTCTTCGAGCTGAAGATCCTAAAAAAGAGGTTAATGTCTATCTACATTCACCAGGCGGTATCATTTCTGCAGGACTAGCTATTTACGACACGATGCTTTATCTAGGTTGTGACATTAACACCTATTGCATTGGCCTTTGTGCTTCGATGGCAGCTTTACTACTTGCTGCTGGTACAAAAGGTAAACGTTACGCTCTTCCTCATAGTAGAATCATGATCCACCAACCTATGGGTGGTGTAGGAGGAACCTCTACAGATATTAATCTACAAGCACAAGAAATTCTCCGTTTAAAAAAAATGTGTGCCACTATCATTAGTCACCACAGCGGCCAATCTTTAGAGAAAATCTCAGAAGATTCTGAAAGAGATTTTTATATGTCCCCTGAGGAAGCTGTTACCTATGGTTTAATCGATAAAGTATTAGAGCCTGGTAGAATAGAAAACAAAATTAAATAGTTTTTTATTTTTAAGTTTTAGCGTGCGACATTGTAGTTTGAATATAACAAGAAAAAAGAGTACGAATTATGGCTAAAGAAGTAGCAAGTTGTTCTTTCTGTGGACGAGAAGAAGAAGCTGTAGAAAAGCTTGTATCAGGACCTGGAGCCTTTATCTGCGACAAATGCATCCGTTTGTGCGTAGATATTATTCAGAAAAAGCCCACAGGCACCTCTATTAATCTTCTAAAACCCAAAGAAATTAATACCCGTTTAGATGAGTATATCATCGGGCAAGAAAAAGCAAAAAAAACTATTTCTGTAGCTGTTTATAACCATTATAAAAGAATTCGCGCTCTACAAAGCGAAAAAAAAGGCGATATAGAATATAGCAAGTCTAACGTACTACTTCTTGGTCCTACAGGATCTGGGAAAACATTGATTGCTCGTACTCTTGCTCACATCCTAGATGTCCCTTTTGCTATAGCAGATGCGACAACCCTAACCGAAGCTGGTTACGTCGGAGAAGATGTAGAGAATATTATTTTACGTCTTTTACAAAACTCGGATTATGATGTTGCTAAAGCAGAACAGGGTATTGTTTATATC
>JBAWWQ010000044.1:0-9544 GCA_037146655.1 Chlamydiota bacterium
CTATCAATGAGGCTCTAGTTTCTAAATTACAGAGCAAGAGCAGAGAGTCTCATAAGGCTATGGAGACAGCGGAGCAAGAGGCGCTTAGCCTAGCTGCAAAACTTCCACAATATGGGCATGTAGCAGATTTGATTAGAATAAAACGCCTTGGTGGATTTGAAGAAACTTTGACTATGGAGGAGTT
Organism: Chlamydiota bacterium; assembly: GCA_037146655.1. Lineage (GTDB taxonomy): Bacteria > Chlamydiota > Chlamydiia > Chlamydiales > JBAWWQ01. The sequence continues at coordinate 185 of JBAWWQ010000044.1, forward strand.
GATAGGGTTATTTATTGTAGGGCAGCAAAAAAACTATTTAGAACAAACCTATCTTAAACAAAGTGAAATCATCGATCTAGATAGAGCTATTTCAAGCTATTTACAACAAAAAATTCTAACAGATCATGCAGCAGCTGCTTTAGCTCTTTATGATGAGCATGGAAAATCAAGCGATAAAGATAGGCCTTATCTTGAAAAAGAGCTATTAAAGCTTGTGAATGAAAAGCCTGTATATGATGCCAATCAACATAGAGAATATTTAGTATTTGAAGCGATGTCAGGTCTTAGATTGCGTCAAGAGCAAGTGGATAATTTAGATCTTTTATCTTTAGGTGATTTAAGATCCACAGTATTACATATGATTATGGGTTCTGGCAAAAGCACTGTGATTACACCAATTGCAGCTTTTTTAATGGCCCGCCATGACTTTTTACCGATGATTGTTGTCCCTGATTCTTTATATCAAACAGGGAAAGAGACGGGCAAGGTAAGTGTATTTCAGATTTTTGGAAAGCATGCACATCCTTTAGAAATCCATAGAAAAACAGATTTTTCTAAAGAGTCTCTGCAAACTATCGCAGACTCTTTACAAAGGTGGAAAAAAGAAAAAGGATTTATTTATACAACAAGAGAATCTCTTTTAAGTTTCTTATTAAAATCAAAAGAACTGTTTTATCGCTATGAAGAAGCGGATACTGATGTAACAAAGCAGGAGCTTGCAGAGTCGATTCAGATTGCATGGGATATTTTGAAAGAATTGAAAGAAAGTGGAGCAAGTTTAATTGATGAAGCACATTCTCTTTTAAATTCACGAGAAGAGTTAAATTTTACTTTTGGTAGGCCCAACCATGTTTCAAGGTTAGATGCAAAGCATGTATTTAGTATTTTAGAGGATTTAATTAAAGATCCAACAGTAGATTCTTTGATAGATTTGAAAAATAACAATCAGGCAAAGCTGTCTAAAGAGACTTATGAACAGGTTATAAAACCTATTCTTATTGAAAAATATATTGAGCAATTTAAGATAGAGCAAACAAACCAAGATGCTTTTAGAGGCTACTTAAATAATCAGACAGAAGAGATTCCCTCTTTTATTATAGAAAGATCAGATAGAGATCAGATCGCTTTAACTAAAGCAGTATTATCCACATTTTTAGCTCATACACTAACAAGAAAATGTAATGAGCATTATGGCCTGGGAGAAAAGTATGGGTATTGTATTCCATATTTAGGAAATAATACACCTAATGAAAAAGCAGAATTTGCAAATTATGTAGAAACGTTGCTGTATACAGGGTTTTATTATCTACAACAAGGGTTGACAGAGGCTCAGTTAAAGCAGTTTAGGATAGATTGCTTAGCTAAAAGCCGTAAGGAAGAAGGATCTTATGCACGGTTGATTACAGAAACTGAGGCAAATGCTGTATTTAAAAGGGTGACAGGTCAAGATTTGACAGGTGGTTTGAATATAGAGCTAGCTAAGCAGTATATTTCACAAAATTCTGAGGTGGTTTTTGAGTATTGCATGGAAAAAGTGATCAATGAAATTTCTGTATATCCCAATAAATTAAGTGCAAATCCCCACCATTTAGTAGCATTGACTAAGAAATCTAACGCTATGACAGGGACTCCTTGGAATGCAGACAATTACAGTTCTCAATTTACAACTGCTATCAATCAAGGGATTGAAAATAAGAGTAAAGAGATCATGAGAAACATACCCGCTTCCGAGATAGCTATTTTAGATACAGATCAGGGGGATATTTTTGAAGAGATTCTTAAACAGGTTGTTTTGAAAAAAGATTGTCGAGCTGTGATTGATGTGGGCGCCCTAATCAAAAATAGAACAGGTAAAGAGGTTGCTCAAAGGCTTCTTGAGGTTACAGATCCAGTAGCGATAGATGGGGTTGTCTATTATGATGAGTCTAATGAACTTAAAATTTTAGAAAGAGTAAGTGGAAAATCTGTTTTACTGCAAGAGTCTGTGATTGTTAAAGAGAGAAGAATGACCTATTACGATCAAAGACACACCTTTGGATCAGATATTGCTCAAGGATCGGATGCTAGAGCTGTATTAACTGTATCAGAGGTTGTAAAGGAGTTTGAGTGGTTTCAGGCAATGTGGAGAATGAGAAAAATCGATCAAAGGCAGACACTCACTATCTTATTACCTAAGGATATTCAACATTTAATAAACGATAAAACAGATATTTCTTCTGCAGATATTTTAGGATTTTTCCAAAAAAATCAAGTAACGAGAGAGCGGCTCGATAATTTCTTATCCAGAAGGCTAGAAATTAAAGCCATTGTTGAAGAGGCTATTCACGATGCCTTTATGCAGGCTTCTACTGCTCAAGATAAGCTTAAGATTTTTGAAAAGACAAAAGAGCTTTTAATACAATCTATGGACGTCAGTGCGTTTGAGGCTTTTGGGGGAGTAGAGAAAGAGATAGATACACCTCGAATTTTAGAAGAGTATACACAAAAGTGGCTTGGTATTTTAAAAGAGCTTGAAGCAAATCATGCAATTACCAATAGCTCTTTTTATGAAAATAAGATCAGATCTTTAAGGGAGATCCCTTTAAATCCTACTTACCAGGTTGTGAATAATCTGACACTTGATACACAAGTTGAAAATCAAATAGAAAATGAAGTTGAGGTAGAAATAGAGGTTGCAACAGCAACACAGAGCGATGATTTTTATGAGAGAGGGATTAAGCCTTGGAAAGAACAGCAGTGGCCAAATATCAATATTTTTAAAGATGACTTTTTAGCTATTGGACTTTGTCGCAGCGCCCAAGAGGCGATAGCAGGGGCTAAAAATATTAAAGTCTCCTCTATGCAAGATGTATTTAATCCAACGTTTTTTATTTCTGAGAATTATCTTCCTGCAAAACATTTATCAAAAGGAGAAATTCCTGCTGAGCCGTTTGCTTGGTATGCAAAACCTGTGTACCATCTTGTGGTGACTCAAGAAGCTTTAGGAGAAATTAAAACTTTGCTAATTGATCAAAATGATTTGCCATTTTTTAGAGAGCAGCTATTGAAAGATACAGGGCAACAAGAGCGTAGAATATGTATTTATGATCCAAGGCTAGGGATGACGCTTCATGGTAAAAAACCTATGTTAGAAGAAGAGTTAAAGCTAAACGCTGAGTTTATGACACATTATATTTATGCAAAATTTTGGAACGGTATGTCCGAATATAAGGATGAGGAGCTGACGCATCTTGAAAGGTGGGTTCAATCACAAGGAGCTGTTCGGATGCACGGCTTTTTCCAAGAGATTTTACGTTATAAAAAGGATTCTGCAAAAGCCTTTACTCAAAGTCCTTTAGCTCAGATTTTTGATAAGTTAATTGCATTAGAAACAGAACCTTCTCGTATTGCTAAGAAAAGAACATGGCCAGATGAGGAGTTAGATGCTGTTAAGCGTGTGCCTGGAAGTTTTGAAGCTATAAGTGAATCTTCTCGTATTGCTAAGAAAAGAACATGGCCAGATGAGGATCCTTTAGCAACTAAACGATTGCCTGATAAATTTTTAAGTTAGAGAAAGCATAATTGTTATGAGTATATTAAAAGTAAACCCAGATTCAATTAGAGCTATCTGTGGAGATAGTCAGCAAGTTTTTGTGTATGGTTTTAGTCATTGTCAATATGGACTTATGCAAGAGCTTTTACCTAAGTCAGGATCGCCTATTCAACGAACCTTTTCTGGTGATCCAGAGAGTTTATATAGTTATGATATAACTACCACAATAGAAGGGAGAGCATTTGAGATTATTTATCCATGTAAGCATGCAGTACATCCAGAGACGTTTTTTAAAAATGGAGTAGCTTCCCTGGTTATAGAAAATGTTATTCGACAACGTGAAGGGATTCTAAATATTCCAATGTTGTTTTGTACGGATATTACAAATAATAAGTATGAGGCCCCTAATCCCAGAAGTGTTACGACAACAGAAAATAGGACAAATAACCTTATTACCCATGGAGAAATAAGAAGAGCCTATAAACTTTGTTATGATCCTGGCGTAGATCCTGAGGTTCAAGCTGTAGCTCGCCAGAGCTTTCATTTTATTAAATTAAACATAGTTGATGATCAATATATCTTAGAAAAACAGAAGGCTCCTTGGGAACAAGAGGGGTGGGATGAAGCATGGGCTACAAGGCAAGAAGATAGTGTATCTATACAAAAAGAGTCCAAAGAGTACTGGCGTTATCATGTTAATAATTTAGTAAGAAAGATTAGAGGAGAGGATCCAATTGCTTCAGATGAGTTTCTTGTACAGCAATCAGAAAGCATTAGAAATGTTTTTAGTAAGCTATCGGCTATAAACGCTATCAAAGCTTTTTCAAAAGCTCCAATAGCCATTCGAGAAAATCCAGAGTTTGCTAGGAAAGTTTTAGATAAATGCTTATCACAAGATGCTTGGAAAGTATTAAAATGTGCTGGGGACTTGCTTAAAAACAACTTAGAGTTTGCGATAGCAGTTTTAGATAAATGTTTACCACAAGAAGCTCCTAATGTGCTTCTTTATGTTGGGAGTTTTGTTAAGGATAAATTAGAGTTTACAAAGTTAGTTTTAGATATAGCCGCACCAGAAACGGCTTGGCATGTAATTTCAAATACTAATCCTTTATTTAGAGATGACTTAGAGTTTGCAAAAGCAGTCTTGCAGAAATCTGCACCAGAAAAGGCTTGGCTTGTGTTGGCGTGTGTTGGAAAATTGGTGCAAAACGACTTAGGTTTTATACGAGCATTTTTTGGTAAGATAAGCCTTCATGAGCATGGTCAGTATAAAGATTATAATACTGTGTTTGCTCAAGTATATGCGGAGCTTCAAGAGATTGTTTAAAACTATAGTGTCGTTTTTAAGATTAGAAGATTTCTGTAGAAAAGAGCTGTAGGAAGCACACTATCTACAGGATGGGTTAGATAATCCCATGTAAGTAGATCATCTAGATGGAGTTGCTTTACAGTGATTTTTTCAAGAGGCTCTAGTTTTGGTAGCGAGACTTTTTTTAGACCTTTTGCTAAAAAAAGATGGATTTTTTGATCGGATGCAGACGGAAAAGGATAATAAGTGGGTAAGGAAATAAATTCTGACGCTTCGTAGCCTGTTTCTTCTAGTAGCTCGCGATGGGCAGCTTGAAGAGGTGTTTCTTTTTCATCAATACGGCCACCTGGGCAAGAAAGGATTTTTTTATGGATGGGGTAGCGCTGCTCTACAATTAAAAGAAAGGTATTGGGAGCAATTTCTGGTAAAACAATTACTCCATCAGCTTTAGAAATTAAAGAGCAGTAAAGATGCTTCTCACCTTGAGCATCAACTAAGGTATCTTCTCTAAAATCAAAGAAACCACGGTAGATCCATCTTTGATTTTTTATAGTTTTGTCAGACATATCAGAATATGGGCTTTTTATAATTATCACGCAGAGTAGAGGTTAAGGAATAAAAATACAAGATGACAAAAATCGCTTTTCATTTTTTAGAAAGTTTGCGAAAGTGAGTTTAGAAAGTCCAATGTGGATTTTCATAAAAAAATTAAGAGGAAAACAGTTTATGGCACAGCAAAAGAAAATACAAGAACAGTCTGGACAAAAACCACAACAAAAGCCTGGACAAATGAACCAAGGTCAACAAAAACCACAACAACCTGCACAAAAACCGAAAAAATAAGTTTTATTTTTATGTAGGTATGAAAAACTCCTTCTCGCTATAAGTGAGAAGGAGTTTTTTTTTAAGTAGGAACATAGTATGGGTGCATTTCTTGGTTTTTTTGGTAGTGATAATTTCGCACCTGTATCTGAAGAGGTCATGGAGTATCTGCACGAGATTAATAAAGGACATGTATTAAGTTACGGAGCAGATCCTTATACAGCTTTAGCTAAAGAATTAATTCAGCAAGAATTTGAAGAAGAGTGTGAAGTTTTTTTTGTTTTTAATGGGACAGGGGCTAATGTAGCTTCTTTGACAAGTATTACTTCTTCTTGCAACTCTATCATTTGTGCAGATACAGCACATATTCAAACTCAAGAAACAGGGTCAATCTATGCTCATAGTGGGTGTAAGCTTTTACTTATTCCTTCTCAGGATGGAAAAATCAAACCTGATCAGATTAAGTTTGTGTTTAATCGAGAAAAATTTTGGAAACATCATGCAACTGAACCTAAAGTTGTCACGATTTCTCAGTCTACAGAATATGGGACGATGTATTCTTTAGAAGAACTTAAGGCTATTAGTGCTGTTTGCAAAGAACTTGGTTTGTTTTTACATGTAGATGGATGCCGTTTATATAATGCAGCAGTTGCTTTAAATTGTCCTCTTAAGGATTTAGGTAAAAAATCTGGAGTGGATGTTCTTTCTTTAGGAGGGACAAAAAATGGACTTATGTGCGCTGAGGCAGTAGTGTTTTTTAATAGAGAATTGTCTTTGCATTTTCCTTATTATCATAAGCAATCTTTGCAGCTAGCTTCAAAAATGCGCTATATTAGTGCTCAATTTATCCCTTTTTTTAAAGATGGCCTTTGGAAAAAAAATGCAAAGGTAGCAAATGAGATGACAGCTCAGTTGGCTAAAGGCTTAAAACAGTTCCCACAGTTGCTATTTGCTCAAAAAGTTGAAACAAATCAAATTTTTTTAAGGCTCCCTAAGCAAGATGTTATTACAGAACTAAGAAAAAAATTCCTGTTCCATATATGGAACGATCTTAGTCAAGAAATTCGATTGATTACAGCATTTGATACAAAAGCAAAAGAAGTAGAAGCTTTTGTAGAAGAAATGGGTAAATGTCTAGATTGAGTGTTTGATTTTTTCTTGTAAAAGCTTTTTAATTTTTTTATCCATGTCTAAACTCTTTCTTTTTTTATCGATAAGTGAATAAAGAAAAGAGAGTTTTCTATAGATATCTAATATTTCTAAGAAAAAAAGTTTTAAGTTTGCGTCTTTTATATTTGTTAGATAACGAGCAATTAAAACATTGGGGTGGAATGGGAAAGATTTAGAAAAAAGGGAAAAATGTTTTAAAGCAGAAGATTCGCCTTCTTTTTTCCATAGATAACAACCATATAAGAAATAAAAGGGAGATTCTATTTTATGTAAACTATCTTGAGAAAAATTAGCAAACAGCTTGCTTGCAGCTTCTAAATCGTTTGTTTTTAAAAGCACTTCTAGTTGAATTAATGTGATAGCATCTTTTTGTTTTGGATCTAAAGTGGATAGGTCTTGAATGAAAGGCCAAAGAGCTTCTGCTGAAGTAAGAGAAAGTCCTTTTGTCATTAAAAAAGTGAAGGAACGTAAGCTATGGAAATTTATAGGCGATGTGAGAGAAGATGTTAAATTCGTTAAACAAGAAAGAGGGTCTGAGCCAGAAAGAAAAAGTAAGATAGGCTCAAAATAAAGGGGGCAAGACTGTTTAAGAAAATCTAAGGTTTCTTCTAGCTTTTCTTTAGCTAAGTCTTCACATCCCATATAAAGAAGACAAAATAAAGCATTAGCGATCATGTGAGGGCTTTCTGGAAGATCTAAGGGTAATGAGTCTATGAGTTCTACTAGAATTAAAGGTTTGTAAATCCAAAAAGCAATAGAGATGGCGTGGTGGTAATAGTTCCATTTTTTATCGGTAAAACAGATGTCATGATCAATAAAAGCAAGTGGAGTTGAGCATTCTATAAGGTAGAAAATAAGGTGTTTATGTGTAGGGGTTGCTAAAGCGCCTTGTACATGTCTAAGCACAAGTAAAGCAAGCCCATAAGTAGCAATACGATCTTGTTTAGAGGTTTCATGAAGCCTAAATAAGATTTGCTCTTTAACAATAGAGAGTAAAGGATGTTTTGGATATTTTCTGAGCGCAAGTTCTAGGCATTTTAGTTCTTCATCGACATCATTTAATGCATAATAGACTAAAGATTTACCTAGGTACTCTAAGGGGGTTGTTTTTAATTGTTCAAATTCATCTAATGCTTTAGAAAAAAAATGTTCCTGCTTAAATTTAAGTTTTTCTTTTTTACCTTGTTCGAGCAAGGTGATACCAGAGCGAAATTGAGCCTCTCTTCCTTCATACCTACCAGCAAAAGAAGAGGCTATTTTTTTATATTCAACAAAAGCTTGATCAAAATGTTGGTTTCCTAAAAAAGCGTCGGGTATAGAAAGGCAGTTAACCATCACATTCTGACTTCCTGTATAGACTCTTATTGTAGATAGCTCTAAATCTGGATTTTTATAAATAAAACCTACATGAGATCCTATAATCGGAAGGTGACTTACATAATTGAGTTTGAGATGACCATTAATATAAACACGGACGTGTTGATCAATTTTTTCAATACATAGGTGATTAGTTTTATCTGTATAAAGGCCATTATCGGGGATAGACATGATTTCTGCATTAGATCTAAATAAAGTGGTATAGGGATGAGTAGCAGATCCTATCCAAAGGCAATACCCTTCTTCTAGGTTTTTTCGTTTTGAGGGTTCAGGAACGCATAACAGAAATCCAACGCCATCGCTATCTAAGGGAAGTTTTAGTTCGAATTCTAACCTAAGGTTACCAGAAAAAGGTTCTTTGGAAATCATTAAACCTACCCAGTCAAATGCATCGATTAAACGGGTGATGGCTAGGTGTTTAGAGAGTAAAATGTTCTCCTGAAATTCCCAGTTTTCTTTTTTTTCAATATTTAGCTCTGCTGTTAACATCCACTCGGGATGCCCTTCGATATAGTTTTCAAGATCGAAAAGCATTTCTTGAAGAGTTTGGTAACGATCTTCAGGGGTGTGTGCTAGACATTTTTGAGTGATTTGAGAAAGTTGCTTAGGAATATCTCGATAGGGTGCAGCTTCTTCAGGGGGCGTGAGGATTTCAAATTTCATAATTTTTCTGAAATGCTCAAGGTTTTTGCGTGCAAAAGGAAGTCTTAATGTTAAAATTTGGTAGAGGATAATTCCAAGCGCATAAATTTCAGACTGCATATTGGCAGCTTTTTTTAGAGCCCGCTCTGGCGACATGAAGTTAACGGTACCTAAGACTTTACCAGGTCTTGTTAGTTGCCCATGTTCTTTAAAGTCTATTTCTTCATGATCATCTTCTGTTTGATCAAGATAAGTGGCTATTCCCCAATCTAATAAGAAGACTTCACCATACTTTCCTACAATAATATTCTCAGGTTTAATGTCTCTATGTAAAATAGACTTGGAATAGGCGTAGGCTGTAGCTTGACATATCGATAAAAAGATCCTCGCTAAAGTTGGAATAGAGGTCCCTATTTCATGAGGAGGTAGCCCTTGCCTTTCTTTTTCTAAAGTGTTTTTAAAAATCTCCTTAAGCGTTTCTCCTTCTACATAGGGCATTGTGTAGTAG